>JASHVB010000311.1 GCA_030039695.1 Acetobacteraceae bacterium | reverse complement strand
AGCACTTGATCGGGGCGGTAGCGACCCTCGCCGAAACGCTGCTGGCGCACTGCCCGCACACCACGATCATCGCGACGAGCCGAGAAACCCTCAGGATCCAAGGTGAGCACGTTTATCGTGTTCCGCCGCTGGAAGTTCCCGCTCCTGGGCAGGACGAAGCAGAGCACATCTTGAATAGCAGCGCGGTCGAGCTGTTTATCACCCGGACCAAGGCGTCGGACGCGGCTTTCTCGCCGCTTGCGAGCGAACTCCCGAGCATTGGCGCGATCTGCCGACACCTCGATGGCATACCGCTGGCCATCGAATTCGCGGCGGCGCACGCCGCCACGCTTGGAATACAACCTGTGGCCGCCGGTTTACAGGATCGTTTTCTACTGTTGACACGCGGACGCCGCACAGCCTTGCCGCGGCACCGGACCCTGCGAGGCGTACTCGATTGGAGCTATGAGCTCCTGTCCGAAGCCGAGCAGCGTTTGCTACGCCACCTGGCCATATTCTCCGGCGGCCTCACCATCGGTGCGGCCGCCGCCGTGATGAACGATAGCGCCGCCGACCCGTCCTTCGTCAGGGAGGGCATCGCCAACCTCGTCACAAAGTCCCTGGTCATCCTGGACCGAGATACGGATACGCGTTGGTACCTGTTGGAGACGATTCGCGCCTACGCGCTGGAGAAGCTCGCTGAGCATGGCGAACACGACGGGGCGGCGCTTCGCCACGCGACGTATTTTCGAGATCTCTTTTCACGGTCAATGTTGGGCTCCAGTGCAAGCATTTCCGCGGACGAGCGGATGGGCCGGAACCGAGAAATCGATAACGTTCGGTCCGCGCTCGACTGGTGCTTCTCCGCTGGCGGAGGTACGGCTATCGGCGTCGACCTAGCGGCCGGCTGTGCGGTTTGGTTGCGGCTCGATGTGAGTACTTCCAAGTTCGATACAACGTGTGGCGCGCGGCAACCACTCGATCTGTTGACCAAGGCTCTCGACACCGCGGAAGCCCTCGATGATCTCTATGCTCAGGAGCGGGCCCTGGTGGGCATTATCACTTTTCACAGCTTTAGCGCCGAGCACGACAGGACGCGCGTGGCGGCCGAGCGGCTTTTGCGGGTGACGGACCGCATTGGTGACGCAGTACTCAGTCGCAATGCCGAGGGGCTGATGGGTTGTGCATTGGTTATGGTCGGCAGGCCGCGGGAGGCGCAAGGATTCCTGCAAAGGTACCTGAACGTTGACCGTTCGCTGCCGGATCAATCGCGATGGTCCGGAAGTCCGCTGGCGAATCCTCGGGTGGCTGGCGCATTTCGATCACAGGCGCTCTGGTTGCGGGGATTCATCGATCAGGCGAGGCTCGAGAATCAGGCAAGCGCGCGCGCGTTTCTATCGCGGGCGCTCTGGTTCCGAGGTTTCGTCGACCAGGCGAGGCTCGAGGCTCAGGCAAGCCTTGACGAGTTGCCGGCCACGGACCTTCCGTTCCCGCTGTGCCGTGTGCTGTATTACGGTGTCTGCCATATCATGCCCACGACCGGCGACTTCGCGGCCGCCGAGCAAAGCATCGCACGCCTGATCGAGGCCGCGACACGCATCAAAGCGCCGTTCTGGCAGACCGCGGGGCGTTTGCTCTCCGGAAAGCTGATGATCGAGCAGGGCGAATTCACACAAGGCGTGGCCGTATTGAACGATGGGTTCAACGCCTGTCACCGAACCGGTTGGCGTATCTCGTACCCCGAGTTCAAGGCTGCTCTCGCGACGGGGCTTGCCGGGCTTGGCCAAATCGACGAGGCGCTCATCGCCGTGCAAGAGGGATTGGATGACGCGGTACAGGGTGAACACGGTCACGACCTGTTCTTCGCCGAGCTACTGCGCATCAAAGGGGAAATTCGGTTGCGGCGCCAAGCGGTCACAGCGGCGGAAGAAGCTTTCCAAGAGGCGCTAGGCGTTGCGCGACGACAGGAAGCGCTGCTCTGGGAGCTACGCGCCGCCCTCAGCCTCGCACGCGTGCGCGCGAAGCATGGTCGTGGCGACGAGGCGAGGCAGGTTCTGGCCCAGGTCTACAATCGCTTCACCGAGGGCTTCCAGACACCCGATTTGCGTGCCGCGAAAGCGTTCTTGGACGAACTTCCGGCCTAATCAGGCTCATTTCGGTACAGCCCTTGTGTGTCGGCGCAGAGCATACATTCAGCTAAATCGTGATGGGGACGATTCAGATCCACAGCCGGCGAACGTCCGGTTGTGGGATTGCTTGCCATTCGGGCCGTACCTCGTCGTACCGGCTCCAGGATTCCCGAAAATGTTCGGCACAGCGCTGAACTGCTGCGGTGGCTGATACCTCCATTGCGTCATTGCCGGCGTGGCGATCAGAGCGGCAGCCAAATCACTCAAAACCTTAGGCAGGTTCGTTCCTATCGTTTATCAATATTCTGTTTGAGTTTTGACACAGGAACAAACACTCGCGTCGTTCACTCGCCGCACATGAGAAATACAAAAAGGCCAGCGCCCGGATCGGCCCACGTGCGGATCTGGATGATCGCCGTGTAGGCTCAAACCGGCGCCTGGCTGCTGGGTTGCTGGTAGACGGTCATGTCAGTTCCTCCCGATGACCATGCGCACGGCACCCCCAAGAGGCAGCAGCGGATAGGCGCGGCATACGGCCAGCACGTTGTCCGCGAATGGCCCGTCCGTGCCGGGGTATCCCTTGGCGTCCGCCCAGCCCACCATCCAGCCAGTGGTCATCTCGTCCACCATCTGCGCCGTGCGGGACTCACGCGTGTCGCCCTCGTCCCACGCCTTGATGTGGTTTGCGGTCACGTCCGCACAGGGAATTTTGGAGTCGTCCCGAGCGTGCGCAGCCCCACCGAGCATCCCCAGCGCCAGCACTGCGGCAACCAGATGCCGAGGTCGCCAAACGAAGCAACCACCGAATCTTGGTGGTTGCTCCTGTCTCCGCTTTGTAAGTTTACCCATCAATCGGAGGCTCCTAGAATAGCGGGCTAAGATACGCCCGCCTCATACCCGGCTGCGGGTTGCATGATCGTTTCATGCCGATCAGCCGTATGGCCTTTCCCCGTTGACCCGCCGACCGTCCCGAAGGACAGTTGCCCCACAAAGATAGCAACAAAAAGGCCGCCCGAAGGCGGCCGAGTTGAGTGGCAAGAATAGTGCGCGGTTGGTTCGCGCCCCGCCAGGCAGCGCCTTGGCTTGCGAGGTGTCAATTCATCCGTTCGGCGATCACCCCAGGCGCTTCTGCACGCCCGCGATGCTTCGTTGCCAGCTTGCGTAACTTCTCAGTCTTCGTCGGCACGCGCCGCGTGCCGAACAGCGGTGTGTGCGACGCCCGCACGATGGGATTGCGCTTGGACACGGGTGGTGTCTCCTACCGTCAACTGCATGTTGTCATTCACGCCCGTGCGCCCGGAAAGTTCACTGGACCGCGTCCCGGCATTTGCCATAATCCTACAATGGCAACGCACAGGATCGTGCTCCGCGGCGACGCCTATCGAATTGAGACCACGGCGATGAACGGCCGCCGCTGGCTCCTGCGGACCATGTACACGACGGAACAAGCTGCGCTGGTGCGGCTGAGGCGCCTTGAGGCGATGGCCAAGGCCGATATGCCCGAGCTGGAGATGCCGGAGCGTCAGCAGCGAAGGGACGTCACCTCCCCACCAACGAAGGGCGCTCCGCCGCCAGAAGGCGGCGGGCCAGAGTGACGCTTCGGTTGTCGCCGCGGTAGGCCGATGCGGCGCAGGCGCGATACCGCTACCGGATCGACGCGTCGACCAATAAAAAAGGGCCGCGGTATTGCGGGCGGCCCGAGTTGATTGGCAGAGATGCGCGTTCTCGGTCGGCACAGCGGTAACGAAGTACCGCGGCGGGCGGGGTGTCGACTGACCGGCGGCGGTTGCCCCTCAGCCACCTGGCGCAGTGCACTGGCTCCAGCGCTGCCCGCTCCGACGCCCGCGGCGATCTGCGCCAGAAGCGCCTGGGCGTGCTGCTGCTCGCGGTCCCGCGCCGGGCATCCCGGCGATGCGAGGCTATGGAGTGTGTTGGCGCCCCGCGGCCCTTCGAGGAACGTGTCTCCCCTTGCTGGCGCGCGGGTTGGGCGAGTGATGATGTCCGGGGTCACGGCTGCACCTCCCGTGGCGCGCGCCGGTCGCCAAGGTCGGCGGCCATCATAGCCAGGGGCGGACATGGTGGGCGTCTGGGCGTGGACTTGCAATTACTGCGCAGGCCCCCTCGATTCGGTAGTGACAGCTGGCACTGCGTTCTACTTTGCACACCCGAAGTAGCCGACGGCTGTCTGCGCCTCGCCGGCAACTTGTGACCGCCAACGGCATCTCCCTCGCCGCCGCGCCCGCAACCTGCGCCGCGAAAATGGCTGCCCCAGGACGGGCTGGGACAGCACAGATTCCGTAATGATTTTTTTGCTTTAGCGCCGGCATCATGCCCGGCCGCAGGTTGTACGATCGTCTCGTGTCGGTGACAGATGGTGTCTGGTGAGAGAAGCTCGCGCCTTGCCGTCGTGCGATACGGTATCGCCGAACTGATCCGCGCCTTTGGTTGTTTGTTCTGCCCTCCGTTCGACGGGCGCTTTCGACCGCTGATCAACGGCAAACGCCATCGGACCGGCCATGAGTTGCGCAGGACTTCGGGGCCATCGTACCGGGCCACCCGTGGCCACGCGAACGTGCTGCCACGCTGCAGCCCGGAGGGCGGCTCTGCGCCAGTATGCCAACAGTAGGACCGCGGAGTAGGCCAGTTGTGCTAGGATCGCCGCCAGCAGACCTAGCCACGTGCCGAGGTGATCGGCGGTGAGGTGCAACACAAGCAGTGCAAGCGCAAAGCCCGGCATGGCGCGCAGCGCGCTGGCGAACAAGACCGCTGAGGCGATGCCCCCCAGTTGCGGCAGAACGATCAGCGCCAGACCGGTCATGGCGATGGGGAACACCGCTGCCATGCCGGTCAGCGACGGGCCGAGCCACCGGCTTGACGTCACCACTGTTGCGGTGAGGCTGCCGACCAGCAGCGCCCGCATTGGCAGGTCGAACCATGGTCTACGGCCGGATTTAACAATGGCGCCGGACGGTTGGACGCGTCTGGTCACCAGCAAGGCGACAGCGAACACGGCGATGTTCAACAGGCAGACGCCGCTGAGAGTCCAGTTCGTCTGGCGTATCAGCCACGCCACGGCGAACCAGAGCGCGAGTGCACTGACCAAGGTAATCGGCCAGCGCAGCCGCGGCGCGAGAAGAATGATCGCCAGCATGTAAAGAATGCTGACGGCGTTGGCTGCTAGGCTGCCGAGTGCGCTCGCGGCGATGAAGTTGGCGTCGTGTTGCAGGCCCAGCATGGCATAGGCCGGGCCGGCGGATATTGGCAGGCTGACGATTAGCCCACCCCAGAACGGACCCGCGGCTTCAGCCAGGACCGAGGCCGACACGACGACAGCCGCCGCAGCCGCGGCCCGAATCAACGCTACGAATGCGAACGAGGAGAGCATGGCAACGGGTTACAGCCCAACGAGGCATTGGTCACTGGCACAACCCGCAATGCAGCGATGCGTGCATCAGCACGTTGGCTCGCAGTTCACCCGGTGATCTGCCTCGGGAGGCTAGCCTCGACTGCGCGTCTTTTCTTGCGCGGCCGCGACCACAGGACCCCGGGATAGCCTTGCAACGGTCCAAGCCGTTCGCCCCGATAAGCCCATTCCGGCGACTCTTCGAGCGCGATGTGATAGCGCGGCTCTCGACCGGTGCGAGTCTCGAACAACGCGCGCGGCAGGTTCACCATGTTGCGTGAGCGTGCCCGCTCAAAAAGCAGGGGCGTGCCGCATGCCGCACAGAAGTTGCGTGTGGTGCGGCGTGACTTGTCCTCGAAGCGGGCGATGCGGTCATGGCCGGCGACGATACGCAATCGGCTTCTCCAGACGCCCACGTAGGTCGCATAGGCCGCACCATGCGCATGCTGGGTGGCTCGCGAGTGGTCGTGCCACGCCCAGAATGCGGGGAAATCGAATTCCAACCGCACCCTGCCGCATACGCACCGCCCGGATACTGTCGCCGTGGATCCCATCCCCGGCTTTGCACGCGCCGCTTGTTGCATTTCGTCTACCGCCTTTCCCCGCAAGCGTCATTGACATTACAACTTGGTCCCTTAACGTGGAACGATGCGACAGCAGCTAACCATCTCATGCCGATGAGCGATCCGGATTGGCTGGTTTGGGCGCGCGAGTTGCAGGCCATTGCGCAAACCGGACTGACCTTCACACGCGATCCTTATGATCGAGAGCGTTACCAAGCGATCCGCGCTCTGGCTGCGCGCATGTTCACGGCGCACACCGATGCGCCCCTGGACAGGATCGTCGGGTTGTTTTCTGGTGAGAACGGCTACGCGACGCCAAAGGTCGATGTGCGAGCCGCGGTATTCGACAGTCGTGAACACTTGTTGATGGTGCGCGAGTCTTCCGATGGTGGCCGCTGGACCCTCCCTGGTGGCTGGGCCGATGTGAATCTGACGGCAGCCGAGAACGCCGCCAAGGAGGTGCTGGAGGAAAGCGGCTACGAAGTCCAGGTACGAAAGCTGGCAGCGGTTTGGGACCGCACGCGGCAGGGCCATCCGAACGGGGTGTTCTCCTGTTGTAAGCTGTTCTTCATCTGCGAGTCGATCGGGGGCAGGCCAACCACTGGGATCGAGACTTCAGAAGTCGCCTGGTTCACCGAAAACGACATTCCGCAAGACCTGTCCTTCGGGCGCGTATTACCGCGGCAGATACCGCGCATGTTCGCTCACAGGCGCGATCCCACTCTGCCAACAGATTTCGAGTGAACGCAGCCAACAGGGATAATAGTCCCCCTCCCCTTCGTCATTACTGTACCGGTATCGTGAGATGGCGAATAATGCGATCCAGCGAAAGGAGGATACCATGGGAGGCAACGAGACCCGCTTTGACCCGGCGTGGCTTCGCCGCATCGAAACCCGACTACAGGCACTGGAGGACGCCGAAGCCATCCGCAACCTGAAGGCGCGTTATGCTGCCCTGTGCGATGACAGCTATAACGCGGATGGAATCGCGGCACTGTTCGCCGAGGACGCGACCTGGGACAGCCCGGGGCTGGGCCGTTTCGAGGGCCGCGAAGCCATTCGACGTTTCTTCCAGACCGCAGGGGATATTTTTTCTTTCGCCATCCACTACAGCCTCAATGGCCAGATTCACGTCGATGGCGACAATGCGCGGGCGCAATGGTACCTGTTCATGCCGTGCACCCTGGCGGAGGGAAACCGCGCGATGTGGCGTGCCGGTATCGACCACGAGCGGTATCGCCGGGTGGAAGGAATGTGGCTGTTTTCGGAGAAGCGCTCGCAGCCGCTGATGAATGTCCCGTTCAAGGACGGATGGGCGGGACACCGGTTCGTCTGAAACGACTGGAACACCGCCGGGAACCGGCCCCGTCTCATGGCTGACCACCCATTCGGTCCATCTCCGCAGCAAAGCTTGCGACTGAACCGGCGTAGCGAGAGCTGCGATGCTATCACCTCCGGCAAGCCGGAATCATTTCGTACGGCATGGGCGGGCATTCCACACCTGCAATTGTGCGTCAGGGCGTCCCGGCCTATCCCGTGCCCACTAGGCCGAGGACTTTCCCATGACCGACATCGTGCCGATCCAGCGTGCGCTGATTTCCGTATCCGACAAGACCGGCCTCGTGCCTTTCGCCGAGGCACTCGCCGCGCGCCACGTCGAGCTGCTCTCCACCGGCGGCTCCGCACACACGTTGCGCGACGCTGGCGTGCCGGTGAAGGAGGTCGCCGACCACACAGGCTTTCCCGAAATCCTCGACGGCCGGGTGAAAACGCTGGTCCCGCAGATCCACGGCGGCATCCTCGGTCGGCGAGACTCGTCGGAGCATGTAGCACAGATGCAACAACACGGCATCGCGCCGATCGATCTGGTGGTGGTGAATCTCTACCCGTTCGAGGCGACCGCCGCTGCCGGTGCTGCCGACACCGACTGCGTCGAGAACATCGACATCGGTGGTCCCGCGCTCATCCGCGCGGCGGCGAAGAACCACGATTTCGTCACGGTGCTGACCGAACCTTCGCAATATGCTGCGGTGCTGGACGAATTGGCGGCGCATAGCGGCACGACTTTGACCACCCGCCGACGCCTGGCCGGCGAGGCCTATGCCCGCACTGCCGCCTATGACGCCGCCATCGCCGCCTGGTTTGCCGAACGCCGGGAGGAGACATTCCCGCGCCGTCTCACAATCGGCGGCACGCTGCGTCAGACGCTGCGTTATGGCGAAAACCCGCACCAGCAGGCCGCCTTCTACGCCGGCGGCACACGCTATGGGGTCGCGACCGCACGCCAGGTACAGGGCAAGGAGCTGTCATACAATAACCTCGCCGACACCGACGCGGCGTTCGAGTGCGTCGCCGAATTCGACGCGCCGACGGTGGCGATCATCAAGCACGCCAATCCCTGCGGGGTCGCCAGCGCGGCGACGCTGGCCGAGGCCTGGGATCTGGCATTCCGCTGCGATCCGGTCTCGCCATTCGGCGGCATCGTCGCGGTGAACCGCACGCTCGACGGCCACGCGGCGGAGAAGATCGCGGCGATCCTTACCGAGGTGATCGTCGCACCGGACGCGGACGATGCGGCGATCGCAGCGGTAGCACGGCGGCGCAACTTGCGCCTGCTGCTGACCGGCGGCATGCCTGATCCACTGGCGCCAGGGCTGACATTCCGCAGCTTGGCCGGTGGGTTCCTGGCACAAACGCGCGATGCAGGACGTGTCACCTCGGCGGATTTGCGCGTCGTGACCAGACGCGCGCCGACCGAAGCTGAGGTTACCGATCTGCTATTCGCCTTTCGCGTCTGCAAGTTCGTCAAGTCCAACGCAATCGTCTTTGCCAAAGACCGCGCGACTGTGGGTATCGGCGCCGGCCAGCCGAATCGCGTTGATTCCGCGCGCATCGCCGCTCGGCACGGCGTGGAGGCGGCCGCGGCGGCGGGCCTGTCAGAACCGTTGACGCGCAGCAGCGTCGCGGCGTCCGACGCGTTCTTTCCGTTCCCGGACGGGCTGGAGACGTGTGTCGAAGCCGGGGCCACGGCGGTCATTCAGCCGGGCGGGTCGCTGCGGGACGCGGAAGTGATTGCAGCGGCGGATGGCGCAGGGGTGGCGATGGTATTCACCGGGATGCGGCACTTCCGGCACTGAACTCGCATCTCATTGCGCGTTGACCACCGGCCCAAGCGGCCGACCTACCCCGGGTGGAACGGCTAGGATAGGAGCGAGAGTTCCGCCTGCCCTTGAGGGAGGGAAACATGAGGAGGGCCTAGTACGGTCCTGTCGAGCGACTGGTCTCAACCGAGAAGCTGTTTGAAAACGGCGGACCGTAACGGCAACAAGCGACTTCGGTATTTGCCGGCAAGCTTACCTGAAATCGTCAGGTTCGTTGGTGGCTTTGATGCGACTGCATATTGCGCGATACCCGCCAGGACCTGCGTTTTCACACAGCCTGGACCAAAGCCAGCCATAGGTTGGCTGGCTGAACGACCCGAGAACCGGACATTCGGCACAGTTGAGTGTTGATAAGTTTGAATTCATACATGCCATCAGCGGCGGCATGCGTCCGGTAGAATCGGACGCGGTGTTCCGGGTTCGGCCACTGGACACCGACGTATCCCGTGCCCTTCCGTCGCGGCTGGACAGTGCCGGCCGCGACGGAGACGCACTCAAAACGCGGATGCCATCTCCAGCGCCTCGACATAAACCGGGATGTTCAGCCGTTCGATGGCCGACTGTTGCTGCGCTCCGAACACGTCGCGCTCGTCCACCGAAGAAGATATGTTCGGGCGGTCGATCGAGATCTTAATAGCATTGCAGGAGTCAACGAAGAAGGTGCCCACAACTCGCTCGGGTGGCACATTCAGGATTCTCGCCACGTTCGCCTTGTAGAACACGTTGGATCGCAGCGCCGCCTCGTAGTTCGCTGCCGAGGTGAAGATGACGTCGAATGTCAACCGGTTTATGCCCGCATCCTTGCTGCGAATTACAATGGCCATGTCTAGCAGGCGACGCGCTCCGTGCAGCTCCCCACGTGGTGGCGCATCCGCGATAAGCGACAGGGTCCGATCATCCAGGTTGCCGCGATGGCTTGTCTCACCGATGTCGAAGTAACACGGCCGCTCGGTGCCGACCTGGGTCCACACGTTGCCGTTGGCCTGATAGTAGGTGACGGAGAACATCTTGTCTTTGATGATCTCCTCGTTCTGCAGGAGGTGATATAGCGACCATTCATAGGCATCCGCTGCATCCATGTTCAGCAGCGACGTTGCCTTCGGGGCAACCAACGCGGTGATGCGATCTATCTCCTGCCGGTGCCGCGCGGCGAGACGCTGTGGATCGCGATCGACGGTTCGCAGCAGTATCGCCGGGTTCGTCGCGTCGGCCTCGGTGATGGTGAAAGAGGCGTTAGCCAGGGCATCAGGAAACATATCCTGAACCAGCTTGATCACCGCCGCCTTGATCGCCGCGTAGTTCTCGAAAAACACCGGGTCGCGCGTGCCGCTCGGAACCACAGCGCCAAACGATCCATCGTCGCGCTGGAAGCTCACCAGGTTGGGTGACAGTGGATAGGCAATGTTGCCTGCGGTCGCCTTGCGGCCCGGATAACCATAGTGGATGAGGTAGTGCGTAAGCAGGCTGGCCAGCAGGACGGCTGATGCCTCGGTGTTCGCTCGGGTCTCGATGATGATGCCGAGTTCGCGGTCGCCCGGTTCGACCGGCCGCACTTGCACGCCATTGCGGCCATAGACCAGTACGTCCGCCGGCACCCGCGCCAGGTCCGCACGGTCTATGTATAGCAGCGACACCTTTCGACCGCCTAGGCGGCGCGAACCTTCAAGCTTGATGCTCCATGGCCACGGTTTGCCCGCACGAACGAAACGGCTGCCGCGGATGCCGGCGGTGCGGGCGTCCCGGGCGAAGAACTCGGTTTTGTCCATGACCAGCACACCCTCAGGGTAGAATTGAAGCTGAGGATGGCTTTCTTCGTAGAGTGAATGTGCGGCGATCGAATATGGCGTGCAGCGCCGGTCCGCATTCGGGGCAATGAACAGGGCCGAGTCGTCGTCATAGATCTCGGCTACCAGGCAGTCCGAGGGAGATCCCGGGTCGCAGGCGAGCGCGCCGCATTCAAGGACATGGCCCACATGGTACGCAAGGCCGGCGTCGATACCGCGGCGGATCATGTCCGATGCAAACAGAGCGATGTCGCAGGAACGTCCGGCAAGAACGTACTGAGCGCCGCTTTCCAGCGCTGTGATCAGAGGGTGTATACCCATCTGGCCGACGATGGTGCTTTCGCGCAGCGCATCCTCATTCAACTCTGGCCCAGTTCCCGTCGCTCGAAGCGCGCCATTGCGCAGTTCGGCGATGACCGTCTCGGCATCCAGTTCCGCGGGTATAACCGCGACTTTCGCATCCTGCACGTTGAGCTCGGCGAAGACCTCCTTCGCCACCTCCAGCATCCATTCGAGATTGCGGTTACCGCCCGCCATGCCGCAGCTACCGAGGATCACCGGCGCCCCGGCCTTCTGTCCGGCTTCCACCATATGGCGGAAATCCGCCTTGACGGCTTCGCGCTCGAAATACTCGGTGCCCGTGCCAAGGTAGTAGGGCCCAGCGTCCATCGAACCGCCATCGGATATGATGGCGTCGATGCGCCCCTTCAGTGCTTCTTGGAGTGACTCCTTCGGATAACCGTAGCCAAGTGCGCCACACACTGACACGACGCGATAGACCAGCTTTGCCATGACTTTGACCTCCATATGCACAGGATCGTGCGGTGGCGGCCGATGTGCCGTGTACGGAGGTCGTGAACAAATACCGTCTCGATATACGGGTATCGCTGCCCGCTATGGCATTGTTTCGCCTGCCCACTGCATTCCCGATGCAGGGGTGGCGGCAAGCCACTGCGCGACGAACCCCGCGAAAACCTGTCGCACAGCGTCCGCCGCACCGCTCAGCGGCGAGTCCGTCGGCATCAGAATCGATGCCGTCAACCATATCGGCGGATCGATCGGTTTCGCGGTCAGCGCCGCACGGCCGTGGATGGCTGAGACATCTCCCGTCGGGAGGATGGCGTAGCCGGTGCTGCTCTGCACCGCGGAGATGATACTGTACAGCGTATCGGCCTCGGCGGCGACATTCGGGATCAGGTCGATCGCTGTGAATGCCCGATCGAGCACGCTTCGCAAGACATTGGGATGCGCGGGCATGACCAGCGGCAGCTCCGCCACATCGGTGAGCGAGACGGTTGCTTGCCGGTTTTGCCGGCCTTTCCGCCGAACGAGAAACAGGCGTTGCCGCAGCAGCGGTTGGCGCAGGAAACCAGGAATCGGATCGCGGTCGTCTTCGAACACAATGCCGAAATCGAGAGTTCTTGCCTCGATTCGCGATGCGATCAGCAGGCTGTGGCCGGTGATGAAACGCAGCGCCACTTTCGGCAACGCGGTTCGGCAGGCCTCGATGAACGGGCCGGAGAGGGCAGCGGCAAGAGTTGAGGTCATTCCCAGATTGACCGCTCCCGCCGTTTCGCCGCCGGTGGATCGGACTTTGCCTGGCAATTGCTCCATCCGCTGCAGGATCGCTGCCGCTTCACGATAAAGCGTCTCGCCGGCGACCGTTGGCCGCACGCCGCGTGGGCTGCGGTGGAGCAGGCTGACCCCCAACTCCTCCTCAAGTTCGGCAATCTGCTGGCTTAAAGCTGGCTGGGCAACGTGGATGGTAGCCGCGGCACGAGAGAAGCTGCCGGCCTCAACTATTCTGACAAAATACCGCAGGTGGCGGAGTTGCATGGCTCAGGGAGTTTGGCGCGGCGGTGCGCGGCGAACAATCTGGTTCCATAGCAGTTCGGTCTGGGCGGCGTGTCGCCGGAGAGGCGCCTTTCTTCTCCGAACGCGTCGCACTCGGCGTGATCCGACTCATTCCCCTCCAGCGCAAGGAGAGGACAGTCGCTTGGCGGCCAGTGCCAGGTCGAGAGCGGACCGGGAGGAGCCCTTACCAGCCGTGCAGGACAGCGGTCGCTCTCGACCCATTGCAGTCGTCAGACCGGCGAGCGAGCGATCCCGCAAGCGGTCACCCGCTGACCGGGACCGGCAGTGGCTTCGCGCCCAAGTCGGTCGCCAGCTAAGCTCGCGGGTGGATAAATAGTGTCAAGCGAGAGGTCACGACGCGTTGCACCGCCTCCACCGCCGCTGGCAGGATCCGATACGGAACGACCTGGTCTTTGTCCTTCCCAAGCCCGTCTTCCAGCCCTCGTCGCCAAGCCACGCGCAGCTCAGTGTTGAGGTGGATCATGTTGATCCCGGCCCCGATGGCCTGACGCAAATCCCCATCCTCCGTTCCCGAGCCTCCATGCAGGGTCAGGAACCTGTGCGACGCAGCTTTTATTTCCCGAATCCGGTCGATGCTGAGCCGCTTCTTCGTCGTTCCCTCAACCATGCTCCGCACCATGCCGTGGGCGTTGCCCACGGCAGGTGCCAGGATGTCGATCCCTGTCGCCTCGACGAACTCCTTTGCCTCAGACGCGCTTGTGAGACTGCGGACCGACGTGGCCTCTTCCTTGTGGATCTCCGAGCCTGTGCCGATGTCTCCGATCTCGCCCTCCACCAGGATGGCGGGATTGATGGACTTCAGCGACTACACCGCTTCTTTGGTCTGCTTGATGTTATCCTTGAACTCCAATGCGGAGCGATCGAATACCACCGCATCGAATCCCGCCCTCGCAGCCTCCATCGCCGAAGCCAGCGAGTGTACGTGATCGGCATTCAGGAACAGTGGAAAGTCAAACTCCTCCCGCAGGCTTTTGACGAGTGCGGCGAGTTGCCTTGTTCCAAAGAATGCCCGCTCCCCCTCGGACGCGCCAACCACGACCGGCACGTTCAACTCACGTGCAGCGCCGAACACAGCCTTCAGCAAGGTGAAATCACCCACGTTGAAATGGCCGACCGCCACTCCGTCGGCCTCCGCCTGTTGCAAAACCTCACGAAGGTTCTTCATCCGCCCTACTCCACTTCGATTACCCCGATCTCTCAACCCGACTGGCCGGGTCACCACAGTCGAGAGGCGCTCGTTCGCCGCGATCCGGGAGACGCCGTACCTGAGCGGGCTTCATAGTTTCCGATCGGCAGGATGGTCGCTCCGCAGCGAGCATCCTGGTCAGTGACCGAGTAACCTCAGCTTGTACCTGGAGGCCAGATCGGCCACCCAGTCATCCGAATAGGTCACCCCGTACTTCGCAGCCAGCGCCTGCCTCCGATCGGGGTCTTCGGCCTCGGCGAGTTCGGCGAAGTACTTCTCGAAGCCCGCCGGGGCGATCACCTCCAACAGCCGGGCCGGGTTCGGGCCGGGATTCCAGAACGTGTGCATCAGCCCGCGTGGCTTGATCACGTAACTGCCCTGCGTCGCGACGACCTCATGGTCACCGACGCGCGCACCAATCGTCCCTTCCAGCACATACGAATACTCATCCTCATGCACGTGGACGTGTGGCAACACCAGCCGCCCCGGATCGATCGGGTGCTCAACAACGGCAAACGCCCCTCCGGTTTCGGCCCCGGAGAGCTTGAACACCACGCCCATGCCCCCGAGCGAGACCGAATTTCCGTCGCCCGGCTGCACCACCATCGACTGCATGTCCATCTTCGGCTCCCTTCCGTCTTCAGACAACGGGCCTATTTCTTCGGTTCACTGTGATTCCGATGACCGCCGGACTTGTCCGCCACGCAATGGCTTGCATCGGTGACGGCTCCCATTTGGGACCCCTGCTGCAGCCTGCACAGATCCTCGCACATTGCTTTGGCGGGGAACTTGCCGATCGGAGCGAGGGCGGTCCGTCCCACTCGCCGAGAGGTTCTTTCAACCTTTCGCGACTTCCGTTTCATCCGCCCGCGATCCCGACGCGAACCTAATTTCCGCCTTCTATACCCATACCGCCAATCGGCACAGCGTGTACGGCACCGAGGTGATTGGCCCATTTCAGCCTGTGAGGAGATGTTCGCTTTTCCCGGTCGACCGCGCGAAACCGGACAGTCGGCCGCCCATGGCGGCCGCTCGGCCTTCGTGCCGTGAATTTGTCGCCCTGCCCCTTTGCGGTCATTTGCGCTATAGATTTTGCGGTGAGACCGACGGCGTCAGGCCGCGAGCGCGGCGCGAGACTGAGGCTAGGTGCAGGATGATTGATCCCGAGGACGATGCTTGGCCGCTGCGCCTGAAGCGAGACGGGTATGCGCATTTTCGCGGCCTCTGCCCGACGGCGCTGATTGCCGAGGCGCGCGCCGCAATCGACGCTGATCTGGCCACCAATTACGACCCGGCGCGGCAGAGCGAGTACGACAACCTATCGTATTGCCCGATGCTGCGGCGCGCACCCGTGCTGATGGCCTTGTTGGAACAGAGTGGAATTGCCGCGAAACTCGACGATGTCATCGGTTTCGACTCCCTGGGGTATCACAACGCACAGATCGCGCTGCGCCGAGCGCACAACGCGCGCACAGTCGAGCCGCCAGACCCGCATATCGACGGGCTACCCTCGCCGCACAACGGCGTCGCGGCGAACGTGCTGGTGTTGAATTTCACGGCGCTGGTCGGCGTCTATCTAAGCCCGACGGAACAGGAATTCGCCGGCAACTTCACCGTATGGCCTGGCTCGCATCATGTGCTTGAGCAGTATTTTCGCGAGCGTGGGGTCGAGACGCTGCGCAGCGGCATGCCGAGAATTCCGCTCGGCACATCGCTGCAGCTGATGGCCGAGCCGGGCGATGTCGTCTTGTGCCACTATCAGCTGGCGCACACGGCCGCGGTCAACGTCTCCGATCGCGACCGCTATGCCGTCTATTTCCGGCTGTGGTTCAAGGACATCGATGAGCGCCGCTGGCAGTTAATGACCGACATTTGGAACGGCTGGCGGATTTAGCCGGGCACCGACCCGGTTAGACCCTGTCCGCGTTAGTGACCGCTATCGGCGCAACCCCGTCATCCTGATGGGCCGAGACGAACGACTGCTTCCACCCTAGCCGGTCGTTGCACAGGGCCGCTGGTACATCCCTCACACCTCGGCCGCTCCCCAACCTCCCTCCGTCAACGGGACGGCTGGACGGCGCCCATAGACGAACTCCTCCCCGTCCAGGTCGATCGCAGGGAACGTGTCCTTTTCGGTCCAGTAATCCTGCGTGTGCTGCCATTCCGGCTTGTCACCTCGCTTTGGCAGGAGGTGCATGCTGCGCAGCATGTAGCCAGGATTGAAATTTTCAGCGTCGATCCAGTCGAGTTGGGGCATGTCCTCATCCTGCGCGCGCAGTGCGGGAAGAGCGGAGTCATAACCTTCGGCCCGCATGTGGTTCAGCAGCCGGCAGACGAAGTCGCCCACGAGGTCGGCGCGCAGCGTCCAACTTGCGCGAAAATAGCCGAACACCCAGGCCATGTTAGGAATGCCGGTGAACATCATGCCGCGGTACGTGACCGTCTTCGCGAAATCCAAGACCTGTCCATCAATTGTGAACGCAATGTCGCCCAGGATGCAAAGATTGAAGCCGGTCGCGGTGACGACGACGTCGGCCTCCAAAATCTGGCCCGTCTTCAGCAGCACGCCCTGTCCGGTGAACCGCTCAATCTCACCTGTCACTACGGATGCCTTGCCCGACTTGATTCCCTCGAACAGGTCGGCGTCCGGTACGAAAGCGAGCCGCTGCTGCCACGGCCGATAACCCGGCGTAAAGTGCGACATGTCGTAATCGGGCCCGAGGATCGCCTGGATCGCGCCGAGTAGCTCCTGCTTCACCTTCTCTGGCTCGCTGAAGGTCCGTTTGGTGAACCAGTCCTGCTCGAACAGGATTTTGCGGCGAACGATTTCGTGGATCCAGGCTTCGTCGATCCGCAGGCGGCGAAGTTCCTCGGCTAACTCGATCGCGTTGCGGCCGATGCGGAAATAGGTTGGTGAGCGCTGCAGCATCGTTACGTGCGCGCAGTCTGCGGCGATCGAGGGGATCAGCGTTGCCGCGGTGGCACCGGAGCCGATGACCAGGACGTTCTTGCCCTTGTAGTCGAGGTCTACTGGCCATTTCTGGGGATGAACGACGATGCCCTGGTAGTCGGCAATGCCATCCCATTCCGGCGTGTACCCCTCAGAATGGCGGTAGTATCCCTGGCACATCCACAGGAAGTTCGTGGTGAAGCGCACCGGCTTGTCGGTGTCGGTGCGCTCGCCCTCGATCGTCCATAACGCGTCCGCACTGGACCAGCGGGCCGAAAGAATCTTGTGGCGATAGCGGATGTGTTTTGCGAGATCATTCTCGTCGAGTACCTCCCCCATATAGGTCAGGATTTCCTCGGCGGTCGCGATCGGCGCGCTGGTCCAGGGCTTGAACCGGTAACCGAAGGTGTGCAGGTCGCTGTCGGAGCGGATGCCAGGATAGCGGTGCGTCCACCACGTGCCGCCAAAATGGTCCTGCGCTTCCAGGATCGCGAACGTCGCCCATGGACATTGGTGGGCCAGATGATATGCACTGCCAATGCCAGAGATTCCAGCGCCCACGATCAGTACGTCGAAATGCTGACTGCTCTGCGTCCGGTGCCCAGATGTCGCAACGTCGCTCATCGGATGATTTCCTCATCGCTGCTGCTTCGCCCAAGCCTCATACCGCGCCTTGCTCTCAGCGTTCGGCGGATACAGCCCTGGCAGCGGCACGCCCTTGGCCACCTCGGACATGATCCATTCCTCCATCCTCTCCTGATCGGTGGCCTGCGCGGCCACGTCCTCCAGCATATTTTGTGGGATCACCACCGCGCCGTCTTCGTCCACCATGATCACGTCGTCGGGGAAGATTGCGACGCCGCCGCAGCCGATCGGCTCCTGCCAGTTCACGAACGTCAACCCCGCCACCGATGCCGGCGCCGCCCAACCCCGGCACCACACCGGCAGCCCCGTCCCCAGAACGCCGTTAATGTCGCGCACGACGCCGTCAGTCACCATCGCCGCCACACCACGCTTGGCCATGCGCGCGCACAATATGTCGCCGAACACGCCGGCATCCGTGACGCCCATCGCGTCGATCACAGTGACGACACCCGGCGGCATGTCCTCGATCGCGGCCCGCGTCGAGCGCGGCGAGGCCCAGGATTCGGGTGTCGCCAGGTCCTCGCGGGCCGGCACGAAGCGCATGGTGAACGCCCGTCCGACTAGCCGCGGCTGGCCTGCCTTCAGTGGCTTCGGCCCGCGCATCCACACGTTGCGTAGCCCCTTCTTCAGCAGAACGGTGGTAATCGTAGCGGTGGAAACGGTCTTCAACGTCGTGGCAATCTGCGGATCCAGGTCCATGGTAGGCTCCAGAGTGGATTGCGGTACCGCCCGTTTCCGGGATGGGCGCAGGCAATGACCAGAGGGGATTGGGGCGGGCACCGTGCCGACAGCAACGTCGCGCTTCAAGCCCTGCAATCGCCGCCGGAACGAACCGGTGGCGTCCGCTGTCGGCGTGGCGCCAGAGGTCGGGGGAGGGTG
The DNA here is from genome assembly GCA_030039695.1 of Acetobacteraceae bacterium. Next base: position 3,616 of record JASHVB010000311.1, on the reverse strand, counting down.
AGGTATGGCGCAGAGCGATAGCGCTCAGACGCTGCCCGAAATCCCGACCATCGACGCTCCGGAGGGGCCATTGCAACTCGCCATGGCATGTCCCGGCGAAATTCGGCGCATCGTCGGTCTGATTCGGCGCGTGATCCTGGGATCACTGCTGCGCTGGGGCGATCGCTACGCAGAGAATAGCCTGCGTCATGCACGCAACCCGTACCTGCCTGAGATCGATACAGTCGCACGCTTGCTGGGCCAGCCCGGCGCTTATGCGTTGAATTTCAGCTTCGAACTCGGCTGCACGACGGCGTGCCGCTCCCCCAGCGAGGGCGCCGCCGTGCAACTGTACCGCACGCTCGACTGGCCGTTTCGCCTGGGGCGCCATGTCGTTGTTGCGCGGCATGTGCCGGCCGTCGGGGCGTATCACAACATCACATGGCCGGGCTTCCTCGGTGTGCTGACGGCCGTGGCCCCGCGCCGCTTTGCCGCGGCAATCAACCAGCCGCCCATGGCCTACAGCTTCGAACGGTTGAGCCTCGGCTTGCCCGTCGACTGGATGGTGAATCGCTGGCGGGTCCGCAGGGCGACGGCGCTGCCGCCGGCGCATCTGCTGCGCCAGGCGTTCGAGCGTTGCGGCAGTTACGCGGAAGCCAAGGCGATGCTGACGGCGACCCCGGTTTGCATTCCAGTGATCTACACGCTGACTGGCGTGACACCGGATGAAGGCTGCATTATCGAACGTCGTGAAGGCAGTGCGCTTGTGCACGCGGCGCCCGCCTGCATCACGAATCACTGGTTGACGGACGGGTTCCGAGGCAGGCCGCGCGGCCGGAACAGTCACCGCCGGCTCGCAGCAATGCGGACCGCCCTGCCGTCACTGGGGGCACAACCGCTGGGCTGGCTGCGGCCTCCGGTGCTGAATGGACTGACACGCGTGGCCGCGGAACTCGACGCGAACAGTGGAAACCTCACGGTGCAGGGCTGGCACGGAACGACGCCGCAGACCCGTATGCTGGCCCTGACCGGACTGGATGGGCGGTGAGAGATCAAGGGGGCTCGGCTTGCTTGAGCCCACAGTAAAGGCTTCGCGCTTGAAAGCCCGAGCGTCTGGGTCTGCGAGGACACTTGCTCAGCCGTCACCCCCGTCGACCCTGGCGCCTCTCAGACCCGAACAGATGAACTCCAAAGCCCAGGTCTCTGGCAGGTGGTCCAAGGGGGACGGCGTCCGCCGGGCCTCTCACCGCCGCGCCAGCACGACGATCGCCCCAGCAAGCTGAAACAGGATGCACGTCGCCAACACCGCCGCATAGCCGCCCGTTGCGTCGCGGATGAGGCCGAGCAATGCCGGCGCGAGGGCGAAGCTGAACTGGCTGACCGAGGTGGCTAGCCCGATGACCGTGCCGAACGCCGCGGCCGAGAATTCGCGCTGTATGATCAAGGCCGGGAACGTAATGACGTTGCCCACCGAAAGCCCAAATAACACGCAGCCGGCATAGAGCGCCTCCGGCCGGTACGGTAAGGCAAGCATTAGGGCGACACCGAGGGCTTGGCTGACGAAGCTTGCCGCGGCGGCGCAGCGCTGGTGCAAGCGGTCAATCACGCCGGCCAGCACCAGTCTGCCGCCCACCGCCGCAACCGACGTCAGAGCCAGACCGGTCGCGGCATTTGATGCGCCAAGGTGCGGGAGCAGGAACGACACGAGATGCACGATCAGCCCGACCTGAGCCGCCAGGACCAGCGCGAATGGCAGCGCCACTGACCAGAATCTCCAGGTGCGTGCCTCGCCGTCTAGCGCCGGGGCTGCCGTAGACGCCGTCGCCGCCGCCTCGCCCGCTGGCGCCGGCAACCCGAGCGTGTTCAACGGTATGACAATTGCCAGCATGCATGCGGCGACCAGCGGCACGGCATTGCCGACCCCAACGCGCTGACTCAGCTCGACCAGCAACGGCGCGACAGTGAAGCCGGCGGTGCTGGCGCCGTTGAGGGCGAGAGTGATAGCCAGGCCACGTTGGTGCTGGAAATACAAGGCGAGCGTGCTGGAGATCGCGGCGGACGTGCAGCCGGCCCAACCTGCCGCCATCACCACGGCGGCGCCGTATAGCTCCCAGACATGAGTGCTACGCGAGAACACGGTGGAACCGAGCGCCAACAGGCCAGCGCTCGTGGAGAGCACGCGTGCGGCACCGAGCCGCCGCATCAGGTCATGCACGTGTGGCAGACACACCGCGCCGAGCAGGTAATAGGCGGTGATGGCGGAGGCGATGGTGGCACTGGGCCAGTGGCGTAGCCGGTGCAGCTCGGCGAGATAGACCGAAATGCCCGTGAAGCCGAAGCCCCAACCCAGCACCGCAGTGGCAAAGCACGCGACGATGGCTGGCCATAAGCGGCGAATCTCGCTCGCATGTTCTGCCCGCAGCGGTATGGTTTGGCTCATGCTGGCGGTCTCGCCATCAGATGGAAAAGGAAGCGCTGCGCGCCGATCGTGAAGCTGTCGTCACCGATCGGCACGAAGCCAAGTGTCGTGTAAAAGCCGATGGCACGCTCGTTCTGCGAGAGCACGTCGAGCCAGATGAGCGGCGCAAGGCGGGAGGCAGCGTGCAGCATCGGCGTCATCAGCGCGCGGCCGATGCCGTCGCCGAGAAATTCCCGCAGCACGTAGATCTTCTGCAGTTGCGCAGCATCGCCGCCGGGTTTGCCAGGCAGTGCCGACGGATACTTCAGCTTGGCGTAGCCGACCGGCAACGCGTTACGCCGCGCCAGCCAATAGGCGTTTTCAGGCTTACCAATGCTGCGCTCGATTTTCGGAACGTCGAAGGTTGAATCGAGATAGGTGCGCAGGTCGTCATGATGGTCGTGGAACAAATGCCCGAACGTCTCAGCGAAGGTGATGCGACCCAGTAGTGCGACGGCCGCAGCGTCGGATGGTTCGGCGCGGATGATGTCGAGTGCCATATGGAACCGTCTTGCGATTGCAGTGGCGCGAATTTTGGAACCCGCCTCCCGTGTCACAAACGAGATTTGCTTGCCGTTCGGTTAAGCCGACCTAAACTGAAGGCATGCCCGGTCCGTTGCCTCTGCTTGGCCTGCGCGCGTTCGCCGAGGTCGGACGCACCGGCAGCATCAAGAGCGCGGCACACACACTGGGCGTCACGGCGGGCGCGGTGAGTCAGCAGGTGAAGGCACTGGAAGCCCGGATCGGCGTGGCATTGTTTGAGCGGCGCAACCGCTCGCTGCGCCTCACCGATGCGGGCGAGCGCTTGCTGACCGATCTTGCCGACGCGTTCGGCCGCATTGAGAGCGCGCTGGAGAAGCTGGCGGAAGCCCGTGGGCTATATCGGGCCTCGCTCGTTGTCAGCACCACGGCGTCATTTGCGGCCACGTGGCTCGCGCCGCGGCTAGGTGGCTTCGTGCAGCATCATCCGGATATCGATGTGCGGATCATGACGACGCCCGAACTGGTGCCGATCGGCGTCGGTCCCGACAGCGCGGATATCGGTATTCGGCATGGTCTCGGTGACTGGCCTGGGCTGCACGCGGTGCCATTGCTGCAGCCACGCTTGGTTCCAGTCGGGAGTCCATCGCTGCTCAGTGCTGGGGTGCCGATCCGCGAGCCGCTTGATTGCCTGCACTA
>JASHVB010000310.1 GCA_030039695.1 Acetobacteraceae bacterium | reverse complement strand
ATGTTGGCGAAGCGCCCGCCACTCGGCTTGTTCCAGGTCCAGACTTGGGGCGGCGCGTATTCTTCGGTGTCGGCCATGGTTCTTGATCCTCCGGTTGGATGGGGGCCAGCGTCGCGCGGCGGAGCGGACGGCGCAAGACGCAGCGCGCCATGACACCAGCGTCAGAACCCGAACGCCACCCGACGCGTGTTGCCGTGCCGTAGGTTGCGGTACCGCGCCAACGCGAGCAGGGGGAAAAAGAGGCGATAGCCGTGGTAGCGCAGATAGAACACACGAGGAAACCCCACTGCGGTGTAGGGCAACTCCGTCCATTCACCATCCGCACGCTGCGTCGCCGTCAGGTACGCGACGCCGCGCACGACCGCTGGATGATCGACCACGCCGGCGGCCATCAGCCCCAGCAATGCCCAGGCAGTCTGGCTTGCTGTGCTTTCCTTGTAGCGACCGTGGGGCGCATCGCCGTAGCTCTCCTCATCCTCGCCCCAGCCACCGTCGTCACGCTGCACTGAGAGGAGCCAGTCCACCGCGCGACGTACCGCCGGATCATCGGACCGCGCACCAGCTGCGTTCAGCGCGCACAGCACCGACCACGTGCCGTAGATGTAATTCGTCCCCCACCGCCCGTACCAACTTCCATCCGCCTCCTGTTCCCGCCGAAGGAACGCGAGAGCGCGTGCCATAACGGCCTCGTTCGGCGCCATGCCGATCTGCGCCAGGAACGACACGCAGCGCGCGGTCACGTCCGACGTTGGCGGATCGAGCAGCGCGCCATGATCGGCGAACGGGATGTGATTGAGGTGGAGATGTGTGTTCTCCGGCTCAAATGCACCCCAACCACCATCCGAGGATTGCATACCGAGGATCCACTCGCGCGCGCGGTCGATCGTTTCCGCGTAGGCCGGATTGCCGTTCCGGTGCAGCAGCATGCCGACCACGGCGGTGTCGTCCACGTCGGGATAATGCGGGTTGGCGTACTGGAACGCCCAACCACCGGGTCGCAGGCCGCGCCGCCGCACCGACCAGTCACCAACCACGTCGAGAATCTGCCGTGGCTCCAGCCATGCACAGGCGGCGTCCGTCGCGTCACCGGCCTCGGCCATCGCATGGCCGGCAAGCCCCGTGTCCCACACGGGAGATACGCAGGGCTGGCACCAGGCGCGATCCGCCTCGGGCACCAGCAGCTTGCGCACCGCGCGCCAGGCGATCGCCGCATGGGGGTGGTCCGGTGCGTAGCCGAGCGCGTGGAACATCATCACGCTGTTGGCAATGGCGGGATAAATGCCGCCGAGCCCATTGTCGCCGTTCAGGCGTTCGGTGACGAACGCAACCGCCTTGCCGATCGCCCCGGCGCGGCTGCGGCGAGGAAACCACGGCTGGACAGCGCGCAGCGCCGTATCCACCCCTTTGAAGAAGCGGCCCCAGGCGGAGCGGTACGGCCCGCGGATCCAGTCACGGATCTGCTCGGGTGGCGTGCGGAACAATTCCGGCACGTGCACGTCGCGCGGATTGCGTGCGACCGGGCGCAGCGCCATCAGCACCAGCAGGGGCACGATTACCGTGCGCGACCAGTACGACACTTTCGAGAGGTGGAACGGAAACCACAGCGGCAAGTGCATGATTTCCAGCGGCATCACTGGCACCGCGCGCCAGGGCACCTCGGCGAATAACGCAAGCTGCGCCCGGGTGAAGACGTTGCTGCGCTCGGCGCCGCCGGCTGCCAAAATAGCCTCGCGCGCACGGACCATGTGGGGCGCGTCGGCTGAATCGCCGATCGCCTTCAGCGCATAGTACGCCTTCACGCTGGCGGACAAGTTGAATACACCGTCATGGAACAGCGGCCAGCCACCATGCTCTTTGCTCTGAATTGCACGCAGATAGACGCCGATCCGCTGCTGCAGCGGTTCGTCGAGACGGTCGACGAAGTGCTCGAGCAGCACGTATTCGGCGGGGATGGTCGCGTCGGCTTCGAGCGGAAATACCCAATGGCCGTCGGCGTTTTGCCGGCGCGCCAGCGCGTCGCGGCCGCTGGCTACGGCGCGAACAAGCGCATCGTCGGTGAGTTGCGGCGGCGAAAGCGAGTCAGGCATGCGGGACCGGAGTTCGGCTTTGGCCAGCCGTGATGGCAGCTTAGTCGGAACGGGACAACCCGGGTGGCTGTTGTTGCGCACAGCGGCTCGGCGGTCCTGCTCGCCGGCTTTTACCAAGCCAGCGCCATCGTCGCCTGACGCCAGCCTGGCGGGCCGAATTCCCGACTCACTCGAATCGGCTTAGTCTGAGGATAACTATGCGCTTGGATCTTCCCTCGTCGCACCCCTCGCCCTGGCGGCCCGCCTTGCTGATGGTGCTCGCCTTGGTGGTATGCGGCGGCGTCGCCGGGATCGCCGTGTTCTCCTATAACCGCTCCATCCCGGCACCTCCGCCCGCCGCCCAGGTCGCGCCGGGGACCAGAGCCAAACCTGCTCCGGCTCCCCAAGGTCCGAGCTTTGACATTGTCCGAATCAATCCGCAGGGCAACGCTGTGATGGCCGGGCGGTCCGCCCCCGGTGCCGACGTGACCATCCTGGACGCTGGCAAGCCCATCGGCCACACCACCGCCGACGCCAACGGCGACTGGGTATTTACCACCACCCGACCGCTTCCTCCGGGCGCGCGGCAGCTGACCCTGGCTGAGCGCCTGCCCGACGGCACCAAGCGCCAGGGCAGCGCGCCGGTGCTGCTATCCATCCCTGCCACCGCTGCCGCGCCACCACTCGCGGTCGCCCTGCTACCTCACGGCGCGCCCCAAGTACTCGCCGGGCCGGCGTCGGAGGGTCCCGGCAAGCTCGGCCTCGGCACGCTGGACTATGGCGAGCATGGCGACGTCCGCATCGCCGGCCAGGCGCCGCCGGGGGCCATGGTACGGATCTATGTCGACAACCAGCCGGCCGGTACAGCGACCGCCGGCCCAGACGGACGCTGGACGTTGGCTCCGGAACACCCGATTGCGCCCGGCCCGCACCGGCTGCGGCTGGACCAACTCGGGGCAAATGGCAGCGTCATCGCCCGTATCGAGCTGCCGTTCCGGCGTGAGCAACTGGCCGGCCAGCCATTGGCACCAGGCAGCGCGGTGGTGCAGCCGGGGAACTCATTGTGGGTGATCGCGCATCGCACCTACGGCGCCGGAACGCGCTACACGGTCATCGTCGCGGCCAACAAGTCGCTGATCCGCAACCCTAATCTGATCTATCCCGGTCAGGTCTTCACCTTGCCCGCACCGCCGGACACCTCCGCCACCGCCGCCGTGCCGGATTCGGAGAATAGTTCCAAATAGGGCGACACGACGAGCAGGTCGTGCGTCACCTCGGCGAGCACGCCCACGCCGGTGACCGACCCAGAAACGGCCCGCTGGCCTCAGCCCCGAGGGGGACGCGATGGGCCGGCGGTGGACGGACGCAGCAATTCGCCCGGAAGGCGCGCGCGATCAGCCGCAGCCCCGCAAGCTGTCAGGCCGTGCGGCCATTGCCTGGCGCTGCTCGGCACCGGCCCGAGCGGGCACCAGCCGCGCCAGCCAGGCTTCGCTTGCGTCTTTCCGGGTGATGGGCGCGCGAAACACACGATCGCACCGGTCGAACCGCCAGGCCGGCGCGTCCAGCGGTCAAGCCGGGACCATGCGCCGAGCTCCCAACGCGGCGCCGGCGAGAAGCTTGCCGCAGGATGATGAACCAACCATAAACAGCGCCTTATGGCACTGGCCGTTGACATCCGCCACGCGCTGGCTCCGCCGCATCCCGCAGGCCGGCCGTTCATCATCGGCGGACTGGTCGCGGTGGTGCTCGGCCTCGTGCTGGGCCGCTGGCTGTCCTGGCTGGGCCTCGCCTTCACCTTGTTCTGCTTGTTCTTCTTCCGCGACCCCGAGCGCGTGCCGCCCGGCCGCCCAGGCGCGATCCTGGCGCCGGCCGACGGGCGCGTGGTGTCGATCGCGCCGGGCGTACCACCCGCCGAGTTAGGCCTGGGCGGCGTGCCGCGCTGGCGCGTGTCGATCTTCCTGTCGATCCTGAATGTGCACGTAAATCGGGTGCCTGTGGACGGCACGGTGACGCGCGTCGCCTACCGCCACGGCGCGTTCGTCAACGCCAGCCTGGACAAGGCGAGCGACGCCAACGAGCGCAACGCCATCGCTCTGCGCCTGCACGATGGACGTGAGATCGCCGTGGTACAGATCGCCGGGCTGGTTGCACGCCGCATCCTGTGCTCGATCCGCGAGGGTGACGCGGTACACGCCGGCGCCCGCTTCGGCATGATTCGCTTCGGCAGCCGGACGGATCTGTACCTGCCGGAAGGGGTCCGACCGGTGATCGCCGAAGGCCAGACGATGATCGGCGGCGAGACGGTGATTGCGGAGCTGGCGGTATGATCTGGTGCCAATGCAAGCAGCCGCTGCGCCCCTCGGAGCAGCAGGGAGCGAGAGAGGGCTTCGACGTCGTTCCTGCGGGTCGGGCATGCACTCTGCGGCGGATCCCCCTCGCCGGAGGGGCGGAGAAGGGGTCCTCGGCATGACCCTCCCTCCCCGTCCCGAGTGGCCGCATGGCGCACGCGTGTCGCCGATCCGCCGGCTGCGCCGCCTTCGCCCACGTGCCCGACCCCGCTACCAAGGGCCGTCGTTCAATCGCATCGTTCCGAACCTGCTGACACTGTTGGGTCTGTGCTCTGGGCTGACCGCCATGCGCTTCGCGGTCGAGACACACTTCGGCGCCGCGGCCGTGGCGATTTGCGTCGCCGGCGCGATCGACGGGCTCGACGGGCGGATCGCCCGCCTTCTTAAGGCCACGTCGCGCTTTGGTGCTGAATTCGACAGTCTGGCCGACTTCCTCTGCTTCGGCGTGGCGCCAGCGTTCACGTTGTATCTCTGGTCGCTGCAGCGCGCCGGCGCGTTCGGCTACACACCGAGCCTCATGTTCGCTGTCTGTATGGCGCTGCGCCTGGCACGGTTCAACGCCTCGCTGGATGGCGCGCCGAAGCCTGCCTACGCCTATAATTTCTTCACCGGCGTGCCCGCGCCCGCCGGCGCCGGGCTGGTGTTGTTCCCGCTGTTCGTTGGTCTGGAAGCTGAGTCACTCGGCTGGACTTGGCTCTTAAGCATCGTGCAATACCCGCTGTTTCCAGCATTCGTGCTGACCGGTACAGCGTTGCTGCTGGTGTCCACGCTGCCGGTGTGGAGCTTCAAGAACTTCAAGATTCCCGCCGAATATGTGCTGCCGTTGCTGCTCGGCACCGGCATCTTCGCTGCCGTGCTGGTGGCCGATCCGTGGGCCGCGCTGGCCGCGGGTGGCCTGATCTATCTGGGCATGCTGCCATTCAGCGTCCGGAGC
>JASHVB010000309.1 GCA_030039695.1 Acetobacteraceae bacterium | reverse complement strand
CACGCGCCTGGGCTGGCGCGTGGTTGCTCCCCCGGGCAGCGGGACGTTTCGCCAAGCAAGCATGGCCGAGATCCGTGCGCTGAATCCCGACATGGCGGTGTTTTCCGATCCTGCCATGAGCGATGCGCTCGGCCATTCTGCGGCGTGGCAGTCGCTGCAAGTTGTGCGGGAGGGGCACGCACTGGTCGCCCCGGCGCTGCCATTCGGTTGGACCGAAGAGCCACCTTCCATCAACCGTCTGCTCGGCCTGGCGTGGCTTGCCGGCAGGGATCCGATCACCTTGGCTGCAACCTTCAACGCGGTCGTTTACGGCCACGTTTTAACCCCAGCAGAGCTGCATGCTGTTCTTGCCGGCGTGCACCCGTTGCCGCCATGACGCGCCGAGCGGTGTGAACAGTTCGACTCGCAACAGAACTGGAGACATGCAATGTTCGAACCACCGGAAATGGAACCCTCACGCACGCCCATCGCCGGTGCCGCCGTGGTGTGCCGCCCAACACGGCGCCTGCTGCTCCGACTCGGGATCGGGTTCGTCGCCGCGTCGGGCCCGCTGCTACAGGGATCAGCTGCGTCGGCAGCGGGAACCGTGAACGTGTTGTATGCCGGTTCGCTGGTCAATTTGATGGAACACGGCATCGGACCGGCTTTTGACCAGGCGAGCGGCAACCAGTTTCAGGGATTCGCCGGCGGATCGGTCCTGTTGGCGAACCAGATCAAGGGCAAGCTGCGGCAAGGCGATGTGTTCATCAGTGCGGTTCCCAAGGTGAACGCCGACCTGATGGGCGCCGCCAACGGCAACTGGGTAAGCTGGTACGTCGCTTTCGCGGAATCGCCGCTGGTGATCGGCTACAACCCATCCAGCAAGTACGCAGAGGACTTCAAGACGATGCCGTGGTACAAGGTGTTGCAGCAGCCCGGCATCCGCATTGGTCGCACCGATCCGAAGCTGGATCCGAAAGGCCGCCTGACCATGCAACTGATGAAGCAGGCCGCCGACCACTATAAGATCCCGGATTTCGGGCAGCGCACGCTCGGCGCACCGGAAAATCCGGCGCAGGTGCTGCCGGAGGAAACGCTGGTCGGTCGCCTGCAATCCGGCGAACTCGATGTCGGGTTCTTCTATTCCACCGAAACGTCCGATGCGAAGATCCCCGCAGTGCAGCTGCCAGCGGCGATCACACCGAAGGCCGTGTACACCGTCACCGTGTTGCGGGACGCTCCCAATCCCGCTGTCGCTGAGCAATTTGTGAAATTCTTGTTGGGTCATCAGGGTCAGGCACTGATGCATGAACATGGGCTGACGTTGCGCCAGCCGACGCTAGCGGGTGATGCGGCAGCCGTGCCGCAGGCCATTCGCGCGATACTGCCAAAGGCGTCGTAACCCAACGTGTCTTGCGGTCGGCCTGCCCGGTCGGGCCGCACCGCGTAACGCCTCGCTGCGCCATTGCCTCCCGATGGAGAGGCAGCGCGGCGGTTGGACTGTCGACATGGGGGCAGTCCTGCACGCGAGGGCCAGCGGCTCCGGCCTGATGATCACCCTAGGCGGCAAGCACAACGGTGCTGTCCTCCGCCTATCCGGCGATGACGGAGCTCTTGAGGGGGTGGTTTTGGCTATCTTGCCTCATGACCGCACTGTGGCCGCCAAACGCGGAATGACCGTTCCGTATACACGACGGGAATTGCGAACCTTCCTCACCGAGCCGGGTCACGATCGGCTGTTATGACCTCGCTTCTGGTGGGCTGAATGCCGGCCACGGATGGACAGCGTCGACGAACCTCGCTATATCCAAAAGGGAATAGCGAAGGGTTCGAGGGCAGATGGTCGGCGTGGCGGGCAATATGCGAGCGATCGAGGGCCGCAGGTTGACTGCGTGGTCCGTGCTACCCGGCGGCACCCGGATTCAGCTGGATTTCACCGATTGTGATGGCATGCCCCACCACATCGTGCTGCCGTTCGATGCGCTGACCGGTTTGCTCATGACGCTGCCGCGCATGCTGCAGACGGCGCTTGATATTCGCTTCGCCGACGGCTCGCTCCGGTTCGTGCAGCCGCTCGGCTGTTGGCGACTGGAGCGCGCGGAAAATGGAGCCAGGCTGATCCTGCAACTCGGCACACGCGACGGCTTTGAAGTCGCGTTCGCACTGGAAGGTCATGATGCCAACGCGCTCGGTGCCGCCTTGCGCGCGGTGCCTGACGGCACCAATCAACCTGCGATGAGGAGACCGCACTGATGAACGTGATGACCGATATCCATCCGTATCTGGATGGCAAGGCCAAGCGGATGCTGGTCGACGGGAAGTGGCTGGAGGCCGCGTCAGGCAAGACGTTCGCCACTCGCAACCCGGCGACGGGCGAGGTCCTGGCCGATGTCGCTGAGGGCGATGCCGAGGATATCAACCGCGCCGTTGCGGCGGCGCGCGCGGCGTTCGACGGTCCCTGGAGCAAGTTCAAGCCCGCAGAACGCCAGCACCTGTTGCTGAAACTGGCCGACCTGGTGGAGCGCGATATCGAAGAGTTTGCAGCTCTCGACACACTGGACATGGGCGCGCCGATCAGTCGGACGCGCACGAACCGCCATCGCGCGCTGGGCATGCTGCGCTTCTATGCCGGCATGGCGACGGCGTTGCATGGCGAAACGATCGACAACTCGCTGCCCGGCGAATACGTCTCGTTTACACTGAAGGAACCGGTCGGCGTGGTCGGCGCCATCATTCCGTGGAATGGTCCTCTGACGGCCTCGATCTGGAAGATCGGACCGGCACTCGCCACGGGCTGCACCGTCGTGCTGAAGCCCGCCGAGGAAGCGCCCCTGACGCCACTGCGCCTGGCGGAGCTCTGCCTGGAAGCGGGCGTCCCACCGGGCGTGGTCAACGTGGTGCCGGGCTACGGTGAGACTGCAGGCGCGGCGCTCGCCGCTCATCCGGATGTGGACAAGGTGGCGTTCACTGGGTCGCACCTAACAGGCCAGTCGATCATCCGCGCCTCGGCGAGCAACCTCAAACGCGTGTCGTTGGAACTCGGCGGCAAGTCACCCGACATAGTGTTCGCCGACGCCAACCTCGACCATGCGGTACCCGGCTCGGGCATGGCCGTGTTTGCCAACTCGGGGCAGATTTGCAGCGCCGGCACACGGCTGTTCGTCGAGCAGAAGATCTACGACGAGTTCGTCGGCCGCGTCGCCGAGTTCGGCAAATCACTGCGCGTGGGTGACGGCCGCGACCCCGAAACGCAGGTGGGGCCGTTGGTGTCGGAGGAGCAGCTTAAGCGCGTCACCGGCTATCTCGCGATCGGCCGTCAGGAGGGTGCCAAGCCGCTCTCCGGCGGTGAGCGTCTCACCGACGGGCCACTCGCCAAGGGCTATTTCGTGCCGCCTACCGTGTTCGCCAATGTGCGTGACGACATGCGCATCGCGCAGGAGGAAATTTTTGGCCCGGTAATCTCCGCCATCCCGTTCACCGACATCGACGAAGTGATTGAGCGTGGTAACAAGACGCAATTCGGGCTTGGCAGTGGCGTGTGGACTCGCGACGTCGGCAAGGCGCATCGCCTCGCCAAGGGACTGCGGGCCGGATCGGTGTGGATCAATTGCTATCAGGCGATGGACCCGGCAGTGCCGTTCGGTGGCTACAAGATGAGCGGCTACGGGCGCGAGTCAGGCGTGCAGCACCTTGAAGAGTATCTCAACGTCAAGTCTGTATGGATCAAGACTGAATGATAGCGATGCAGTGCCCCCCAACGTTTGGGGGGCATTGGCACCACGTAGCGGATTTCCCACTGCCCCGGCGCGCTGGCTAACGCGCGCGCTCAACCTGCGTCACGTCGCGCACCGCGCCGCGGGCGGCGCTGGTGGTCAGCGCGGCGTAGGCGCGCAAGGCCGGTGATACAACCCGCTCCCGCCGCGGCTGCCAGGCGTCTCGTCCGCGCGCCTGCATGCGTGTCCGCCGCGCCGCCAATTCTTCATCGGACAGCGCCACACTGAGCGAGCGCGCAGGAATGTCGATGTCGATCCGGTCGCCCTCCTCAAGCAGACCAATCGCGCCCCCTTCGGCCGCCTCAGGCGAGATGTGGCAGAGCGAAAGCCCGGCGCTGCCGCCAGAGAACCGCCCGTCGGTGATCAGCGCACAGCTCTTCGCTAGGCCTTTCGATTTCAGGTAGCTGGTCGGATACAGCATCTCCTGCATACCGGGCCCACCTTTCGGCCCTTCGTAGCGGATCACCACGACATCCCCAGGCTTTACCTTGTCGCCGAGGATCGCGCTGACCGCGGCGTCCTGGCTCTCGAAAATGCGCGCCGGGCCAGAGAACACGAGCAAGTCCGGATCCACACCGGCGGTTTTCACAATTGCACCGTCCCGCGCGATGTTGCCGTAGCAGACCGCCAGGCCGCCATCCCGACTAAACGCATGCGCTATGTCGCGGATCGTGCCGGACGCGCGGTCGAGGTCCAGCGCGTCATAGCGTTGCGTCTGACTGAACGCCTCAGTGGTGCGTACGCCAGCGGGTGCCGCGCGATAGAAAGTGGTGGCCGTATCGTCCGCGTCTCGCCCCTTCGCGCGGATATCCCAGCGCGCCAGCGCATCGCCCAGCGTCACCGAATGCACCGTCGGCACGTCGCGATGTATCAGGGCGGCGCGGTCAAGTTCGCCCAGGATCGCCATCACGCCTCCGGCGCGGTGCACGTCTTCCAGATGCACGTCCGGCCTGGACGGTGCGACCTTGCACAGGTTGGGCACCTGACGCGACAGCCGGTCGATATCCGTCATGCCGAACGGCACTTCGCCTTCCTGCGCCGCCGCCAATAGATGCAGCACCGTGTTGGTCGAACCGCCCATGGCGATGTCCAGCGACATTGCGTTTTCGAACGCGCGGAACGTCGCAATGCCCCGCGGCAAAGCCGCGGCATCACCCTGCTCGTACCAGCGCCGCGCCAGATCGACGATCAGCCAGCCGGCTTCGACGAAGAGTTTGCGGCGGTCGGCATGAGTCGCAACGATGCTGCCGTTGCCAGGCAGTGCGAGACCCAGCGCCTCGGTCAGACAATTCATCGAGTTCGCCGTGAACATGCCGGAGCACGAGCCACATGTCGGACAGGCGGAGCGTTCCATCACCTCGGTTTCGGCTTCCGTCACGGTGGGATCGGCGGCCGCGACCATGGCGGTGATCAGATCCGCCCGCTGTGTCTTGCCGCCGGTCACGACCTTGCCGGCCTCCATCGGCCCACCAGATACGAACACGGCGGGGATGTTGAGCCGCATCGCCGCCATCAGCATGCCAGGCGTGATCTTGTCGCAGTTGCTGATGCAGACCAGCGCGTCGGCGCAATGTGCATTGACCATGTATTCGACGGAGTCCGCGATCAGCTCGCGGGAGGGCAGGCTGTAGAGCATGCCGCCATGGCCCATGGCGATCCCGTCATCCACGGCGATGGTGTTGAATTCCTTCGCCACGCCACCGGCCGCCGCAATCTCTTTGGCAACAAGCTGGCCGAGGTCTTTCAGGTGCACGTGGCCAGGCACGAACTGCGTGAAACTGTTCGCCACGGCGATGATCGGCTTGCCGAAATCGCCGTCCTGCATGCCCGTGGCGCGCCACAGGCTGCGTGCGCCGGCCATGTTGCGGCCGTGAGTGGTCGTGCGGGATCGGTATGCTGGCATGGTAAAGTCCTGGCGATCGTCGGTTGCGTTCCGGTTGGTAGCCCAGCGTGACGCCGATGGACAGCCCAAGGCCGGCGCCGACGCAGGGCGGTGCCTTTGCGTCCATGTCAGGCTGTTGCTCCCCGCCACCGCAAGCCAGCTCGCTGCCCCTCGTGGTGCAGCACCAACGCGAACCCGGACGCGGTGTCGTTCGCGCGCTTTTTCGACAATGCCCGGTTACGATGGCGCTACCTTCCAGCGGTTCGCAACGCCGCTGGCGATTCGCAGGGGAACGGGGTCACGGGGAACTTCCATCGCGTCTCCTCCCGGGGCTGCGCCTTTGCCACGAGCGCATGATAGGAAGGGCAGCCGTGCAAGCGGTGGTATTCAGAACAACGGTCTGAGCAGCATGGCTTCGACGATTTCCGACAGCGATGCCTCCGGCGATTTGTGCCTGTCGCGCAATGATAGCGCCGCGAACCGCGAAGGCCATGCGTCGCCTGCGAGGAGAAATGGCATGCCACATGATCCCAAATGCCTGTTCTGCCAAATCGTTGCCGATACGAGGAAATGCGTGCTGCTCGCCGAAGATCAGGAGGCGATGGCATTCATGGACATTCACCCCGCCAACTCTGGCCATTGTCTTGTCATCCCGAAAGGCCACTGGCCAACGGTGTTTGACGTGCCGGCAGATACCTTCGCGGCGGTTGCCCGCCTGGTCGTACGCGTGGCCGCTGGCGTGCAGCAGGCGCTGGTTCCACCGGGCCTGAGCTTGGTGCAGGCCAATGGCCCTGCAGCGCATCAGACGGTCCCGCATCTGCATGTCCATGTCCTGCCGCGCCAGGACGACGATCAGCTGCTGTTGAACTGGCCGCGCACGGGAGCGGGCGATATGGATCGCATTGCCGAGATCGCGGCGCGGATAAGAGACCGCCTGCCAGCGGACTGACAGCGGTTGCACCGTCAGCGGAACGCGACGGCCGCTCGGTGGTGTTCTCAGTGCCAATTCCCGTGGGTTCTGGCGACAAAGAGCGCGAGGTAGGTCGATCGAACCCCGCTTTCGTCGGGAGCGCGCCGATAACACGGTCCAGCACTCCAGAGAGCTCCGCGAATATGTCGTCACCAACGCCAGCCACGAACGCTTCCGCAACCGCGTCCGGGAGATCTTTGCCCGTTGCGGGTTAGCTGCATACGGTTCGCGATGCGGGCGGCCAGACCCGTGATGAGCGCTTTTACGGTGTTGCTATCCCGGCTATCGACACGCCGGTGTCAATTCCATCGTGTGCCCGCATCGATCGCGACCCGGGTTTGAATATCCTCGGCGCCCTATGGCGGGGCCTTGGCTGTCGGGGAATTCTTCGCCTCGCCATAGAGGAACAACCAGATTTCATCGAGCCGAAAGCAGTGGCACGTGATGCTGCGGAAGGACCGATCCTGCAACGCGGCCGATGCCTGTCCGACTGTCACCAGTTGCGGCTACGACGGGGTTGATGCCCGCTCGCGTGGACCAGGTGAGGCGTCTACTCGTGGTGTCTACTCGTGGTTGACAACCGACTGGAATACGCCATAGTGGCTGAACCGGTGGCGATGGAGTCCGCCCTTAACCGCCCTCAGGGCTAATGACTCCTCCTGATCTCGTAAGCGAGCGCGGGAGGGTATCGATGGTTAAGGCGGTGCGACGCAGTTCCCCGTTCCACGACGTCGATGCGTACGTGCCCCAGACGGATGGGGGGCGCGCATGATCAGCGCGCGCGACATCATCCTGCAAGTGCTGCAGGTTCTTACCGTCATCTGCCTCGGACCGCTGCTGCAAGGCATCATCGTGCAGTTCGAGGAACGCGT
>JASHVB010000033.1 GCA_030039695.1 Acetobacteraceae bacterium | reverse complement strand
CCGTCCGCCCGGCCGTGCCGACATTCAGCACTTCTTCCGGATCACCCCTCCCTCAGTTCATGAGATGTTGCTTACTCTCGAACGCGACGGACTCATCGGACGCCAGAAAGGCGTCGCTCGTAGCATTCAGGTCTTGGTCAATCCCGCCGACTTGCCGCGCCTACAACCAGTCAGAACCACTGTGCAAAGGTACTAGTATCCGCTCGGTCATGCGTCCTTCTCTGCCGTAGCACACTGGCAGGCTGGCGCGTAGGCGACTAAAACTTCGGCCCGCAGCCTGGCAGACAGCAGCCTCGGGAGGAGCAGAAATGACATTGGAAGCTGGCAATTTCACGATTGCAGAGCATGATTGGCAATCACCGGCCTATGTGGATGAATGGATCAATCGTGACATTCAGCGGGAAGCGGAGCGGCGTCCACGCCTCAGGCACATGCTTTCCTTCGCACCGATGTCGAAGCAGGCCAACATCACCGTGCTTGATGTCGGCGGCGGCTACGGCGTGGTGTCCGAAGAGATTCTGCAAGCGTTCCCGTCGGCTCAAGTGACCTTGCAGGACTACTCTCCGCCAATGCTCGACCACGCCCGAGCACGGCTCGCCAACTATCATGATCGCATGCACTATGTTGCCTCGGACCTGTGTAATCCGGCTTGGGTTGATGGTGCAGGCGGCCCATTCGACCTTGTCGTTTCGGCCATCGCGATCCACAATCTTGCCAGTTTGGAACGGATCGGCGCTTGCTACCAGGGAATCGATCGTCTGCTAAAACCCAACTCCTGGTTTCTCGACTACGATCTCTACAATCTCGTCGGTGGTATCGCCCTTCACATCAAGATGCTCAAAGACGCTGGATTCGCGCGCGCCGATTGCGTCTGGGAGCAAGCACCGGTCGCCATAATCGCAGCGGCCTCTAATATGTGAGAGTCGCGATTGGGAGCGCTATGCCGGCCGAACATTCGATGGACACGGTGAGACGCCCTGCAGCGCGCCGGTGATGCGGCGGCGGAACGTGGTCGTCCCATACCACTGACCGACGGGAACCGTGCCTACATCAGTCATCGCCACAGCCTACTGGCGCCTGGCCGACCTCTCCTGTCCGGTGGCGTCCGGCCCAGACAGCCACTGGGATTGCCGACCTTCGCCAAACTCGTGGCGAGTGGCTGGGACGCGCCGATTCGTCCCGCGCGGGAGGGCGATGAATGGTGAGGTTCGACGAGAGCCGCCACGGGTACGGCGGCAAACAATTCAGTTCTTGTCCGCTTGGGGTCGAGACCCACTGTACCCCGAATCGGCAGCATGGGGGATTTACGAAGGTCCGTTCAGTGGTCGGCCGTGGGCACGGGTATCAGGTCGGCGCCGCAGGCGGATCAGGCTTCAAGCAGAACTAAGCTTAATTCGGCGATCGAGCAATGCTCAAGCCACGAGTTGTCAGCCTCTCTTCCATCCGGTCATAGCGCCGATCAAGATGATCCATTTCGTCCAGGACAGTTCCGCCCCGAGCGCCAGGCCCTGCCAGCACCAACGCACCGGCAGCGCACACGTCTGTTGCGGTGACCCGGGCGCCCGTCAAACGCGCGACACCACCCACTCACGCCGTCCTGCCGTGGCGAAAATGTTTGCGCCCACCTTGCGCAACTCGTCCACATGCAAGAACCGGTGCTCGAAGGTGGTCTCCATTACTACGCTGCCGCCGTGCGTCGCCGCGAGCATCGCCATGACTCGCGCTTGAAGGTCAGTCGCCACGATGCACGTCACCGGAACGGTTCGTCTCTGAACAGGATGGCAAAGCGGCTCTCTACGAGATCGTCTACGGTCACCCGTCCGCCATGGCTGGCCTGGGGTTCGTCAGCCGCGTGAGGCCGCCAACGAAACTTACTTACTCGAGACGGTCAGGCCGGCGGAACCGATGACCACGTGCCGAACAGTAGAGCATAATATATCGGCACGGGGCTCCGGCAGGACGAGTTGCCGCTGCGCCCTCCCGGTGGCTCGCCTGGAACGAAGGGTGTAGCCTTTTGCCGGAAGGAGGCTCTATGGCACCAGCGGGCGACATCCTCTTCATCGAGCGTGCGTTGAAGTGCTTCTGTCCCGGAACGCTGCTGTTGCCACGCAACGTCGGCGACGGAACGGAACCAATGCTGCACTGCCACGAGGTCTCGCGTGACTACGCCATGCGCAATCCCGGCGCGCGGGTCGTCCACGGGTGGACGTCCAACGGAATCTATCGGACCGGGCGCGCCGATCTCGCCCTCTTCCAGTATCATTCGGTAGTCGAGATAGGGCCGGGGGACTTGGTCGATCCGAACTGGACCCCGGGCCAGGAGGAACCCTTCGCCGAAGATGCCACGCGGCCCTACGACTATGCGACACGGACGGCCTGGAACAACCTGGCGATCGCCGACCGTCCGTTCCGCTGCCCGGTCACCGGAGCCCGGCTGCTCGCCTGGAAGCCCATCTGGCGCAAGCACTACTACGACACCATGGTTTATTCCGCCAATCCGCGGCATGCCCGGTGGCGCCGGTTCGACCGCGGCGAGGCATGGCAGTCCTATGTCGTGAACCTCGGGCTCGATCCACAAAGCTCGGTCGATGTCACATTCGTGACCAACCTCGAATTCATCCTCGTCGAAGTCGATGGGGACGAGCCGCCGCAGCGGCGGATCAGGGATTTCGAACTGTTCAGTCCGACGGTCACGCGCAATCACCGGGCGATCCGAAAAGACCAGGTTCTGTCGGAAACCGAAGAGGACCTGGTGCGGCGCGCCAGCGGGAAACGAATCTGATCCAACCGCCCTGGGCAATGACCGCTACGGGGCGTGCGCGCCGCTCTTGGCAGCTTGGTTATTGCTTAGCGTGGACCACATGAGCTCCGGCTCGTCCGGGCGCCAGCCCTTGAACGGAGTGGCCAAACCTGGACGCCATCTGCTGGAAATTGACATCTTCGATGTCGCAAAATCCGTGCGAGCGAAGGATCGCTGCAATGCCAGCCGGCTCGAAACGGGTGACCCAGCGTTCACCGAGTTTCTCAAGCTGTGCAGCGCGCTCCTTCGCGTATTCCCTTATCTCTTCGGAGAACGCCTCGGGAGGCTCGATGTAGTCGAACACCACCTCTGAGTTCTGGATTGACGCCATGCAGCCCAGAGTACTGTCGATAGCGTTCTGTGTCAGATATGGTACAACACCGAGCCAAGTGAAAAACGCGGGCGAGTTCTGCTGAAAGCATGCGCTGACGAGCTTCTCCCCCAGATCGTCTCGCTCGAAATCGACCGGGACGAGAATAAGCCACGGCGGAAGTGCGAGTTGAGCTTCCGCCAAGCGCTCGCGTTTCCATGCCTGCGTCGCGGGGTGGTCCACCTCATAGATGCGGATCTGTCGCGCGCCATGTGGATTGCGGAGGGCAAACGTGTCGAGTCCGGCGCCAAGGATGACGATCTGCCG
Organism: Acetobacteraceae bacterium; assembly: GCA_030039695.1. Next base: position 1,126 of record JASHVB010000033.1, on the reverse strand, counting down.
AGTCCCTCTGTCCACAGCTTGCGATAAGGCATCTTCCGCGATCCGGCTTCGTGCAATGAAGAGCAGGCGTCCGATGCTGGCGAACGGGTGCCCATTCGCAAATTGCAGCACGTCCTTTTCGTCTTCGCCCAGAACCTTCATGGCAAATGGGTCGCTGAGGATTGAGCCTTGATCGAGCAACTGGTGCGCGGCTCGCTGTCGGGCGGTTATCAGGGCTGTGCCGCTGGGCCCATCAGGCTTCATGTTCGGGTTCTCCATTCTTATTAATGCTGACCGCACGACCGTTTCGTGCGTTCTCTCCGTGCTGCCTGCGCTCTTTTGCAGCGACCCGAAACCGCGGCAGCGCTCGCCGCAGGCCTGCAAGGGCCCCGTCGCGTTGGGCCGAGCGCTCCACCGCCTTCCCGGTGACAACGTGAGCGCTGTCCGCCATCACGACGCGTTGTCGACGCGGTAGATCGGTCACCCATGCTACAACGGAAACAAGAATTGGCGACGATGTAGCAGGATCGTAATGCGCAATCTCCATAACAGACCTCCCTGCCTCAGGCAGGCAAAAGGGTGACAGTGACACTAATCAGAGTGACCTCACACGCCATAATGCTCTCCTCTGCGAGTATGCCGAGGACCGCGCATCGATTGGAAGTCCAGAAGGCCGATGCTCAATGAACAGAGTCGAACGCGACTTGCTCGCTGATCGTGATCCGCTGTTCGCTGCCAAGGACGCGCACGGAACTATGCTGAACATGATCTTTCTGGCGCGCACCATCGCTCAGGTGCTGCGCTGCGCCGCTCTATTCTCTTTAGCGGATCATCTGGCGAACGGACCCGCCACGGCCGAGCAAATCGCCGAGGCCGAAATCTTGGATGCGGATGCAACGTTTCGTCTGATGCGGGCCTGTACCGCATTTGGTCTAATGACTTTTGATGGAGGCGGATGCTTTTCGGAAACACCCCTGCTCAGGACGTTGCGCAAGAGCGATCCGATTTCCCTGCGGGACATGGCGATCTCCACCAGCGGGCCCGGCCATTGGCTACCATGGGGACGTCTCGATTGCGCGATCAGAACTGGTCAGCCACAGGCGCGGGCTGCCTTGGGCCGCGACGTCTGGGACTACTATGCCTCGGC
>JASHVB010000308.1 GCA_030039695.1 Acetobacteraceae bacterium | reverse complement strand
TACTCGCGGGACAGACGGTGTTCGGCGAGAACAGGGTGCAGGAGGCGCAAGGAAAGTTCCCGCCGCTGCGTGTGGACCATCGATTCGCGCTGCATCTGATTGGAGCGTTGCAAACCAACAAGGCGCGCGATGCCGTGCGGATTGCCGATGTAATCGAAACGTTGGACCGGCCGAAGCTGGCTGATGCGATTGCCTCGGCGATGGCCCGCGAGGGTCGTTCGCCGACGCTGCTGGTCGAACTGAATGTTGGCAACGAAGAGCAGAAGTCGGGCGTCACGCGGGAAAACGCGGATGGCTTCATCGATGAGTGCAAAGGGCGGTTCGGTAAATTACTGGTCGGGTTGATGTGCGTGCCACCGCTCGGCGAAGACCCGCGGCCACATTTTACGTGGCTCGCCGACCGCGCGGCGAAACATGGCCTCGGCGTACTGTCGATGGGCATGTCGGCGGATTTCGAAGCGGCAATTGCCTGCGGTGCCACCTGGGTGCGCGTGGGAACCGCTATATTCGGGGCGAGGTGAAGGGGCCAACGTGCCGCGCAGCGGCGGTGAGGCTCCAGCGTAAGAGCACCAATTCTCCGCACCCTCGACTGCTCGCACCCCGGCCTCGCTCTTGCCGCGCACTGTGCAGACCAAATTTGTCGATCATTCCGCTGCCACCTGCGCATCCAGGCGGAAGCTTTCCTCGATGTGTGCGGCCAGCGCATCGGTGACAGGCTGCGTCGGAAGCCGCGCCTTGAGCATCAGGATGCCGTAGGCCGGCAGCCTGGGCAGCCCCTCATCAGGACGCAGGGCGCGCAGCCCGTCCGGCAGCCAGGACACGGTGGAGACCGTCACCGCCAAGCCTGCCACCACTGGGGCATGCGTGCCGATCTGCGAGGCTGATGTGTAGGCAACACGGTAGCGCCGCCCATCGGTCTCCAGTGTTCGGATTGCGGCCGCGGCCCACTCGCAATTGTGTCCCGCGGCCAGCGCCAGCGGCAACGGATCCTGTCGGTGCGGCGCGAAGCGCGTGGATGTGACCCATACGAGCGGTGCGCGCCACAGCGCGACCACAGGCCAGCCGTGCGGTTGGTGGCCATCCGAGATCAGCGTCAGGTCGAGTTCGCCCGCGTTGACTGCGCGCATCAGCTCTCCCGACGGTGAGCACCGTACCTCGACCTGCACGGCCGGATGCGTCTCGGCAAAGCGTTTGAGGATCGGCGGCAGGTAGGCGAGCGCATAGTCGTCCGGGCTGCCCAAGCGCACGGTTCCGCTGATTTGCGGCGTGCGGAACGCCGTCACGATCGAGTCGTTCAGCGCCAGCATTTGCCGCGCGTGCTCGAGCAAAAGCCGCCCGTGCGGCGTGAGCTCGACGCTGCCGCCTTTGCTGCGGCTCAGCAACGGCTTGCCGAGCATGTCTTCGAGCCGCTTGATCTGCATCGAGACAGCCGCCTGGGTGCGGCCGACCAGGTTGGCGGCGGTCGTAAAACTGCGCCCCTCGGCAATCAGCACGAAGCTGCGCAGGAGATCCGGATCGAGCGGTGGAGGCAGTGGCATAACTATAAATATGCCTGATGTTTCTATAAAAGCAATTCGTTTTACTGATTACAACCGACGCCCCACATATCGGGTGCATGATGGAGTTGACCGTGATGTTCGATGGAACCGACGCGTGGCGGGAACCCGTTCTTCGGCAGCGGCCGCAGCGCGCGCTAACCTGGACCACGGTGGCAGGGGTTGTTCGAACGGCGTGGCGCCGGCGGCGCACCCGCCATGCGATTGTCGGCCTGGATAAGTTCCTGCTGAAGGATATCGGCGTGAGCTATGCCGAGGCGGAAGCAGAAGCGAACAAGCCGTTTTGGGTGCTCTAGGGCAGCGCGAGGCTTCAGTAGAGCGTGGCACGCAGCCGTTCGGGGTACTCGCGGTCGTACTGCGCGCCGCCGACGCGGCCGGCAGTGATCTCGGCGAGAATCGTGCCAGTGCTCGGCAACGACTTTCGCTCAATGTGCTTTGCTGGATTCCACAAATCGGAGCGCACAATCGCCTTGGGGCACTGGAAATAGACGCGCTCCACCTGCACCACGATGACCGATCGCGGCAGCGTGCCGCGAAACTCAAAGCGCGCCAGCAGCTCTGGGACCGTGGAAATCGATGCGCGGCCGTTCACCCGCAGTGTCTCGCCGCAGCCTGGAATGAGGAAGAGCAGAGCAACGCGCGGGTCATGGATGATATTGCGCAGGCTGTCCGCGCGGTTGTTCCCGCGCCGATCCGGAATCAGCAGCGTGTGCGGATCGTCCACGACGACGAAGCCTGGGGCGTCGCCGCGAGGCGAGGCATCCATACCGCCGGGGCCGCTCGTTGCCAGTACCATGAATGGCGATGCGGCGATCATGCTCGCGTAGTGCGGGTGAACGTGATCGATCTCCTTGGCGATGGCGCCAGCCGATGGTGTGCCGTACAACGTTTCCAGCGTGGCTTCATCGCGGATTATGTGGTCGTTGACGATCGCGTCCATGCGGGTCCGTCCCTGATGGGTTCGTTGAATTCGCGGATGGTGAGACGACCGGCCCCGGAAGGCAATGCGGCAGGCAGGGACGGCGATGGCACCCGACGGGATTGACCCGCAATACCCGCTGGTATCTATTTGAAACGCTTCAGTATGGAGTGGCCCGCGATGCCCGAACTCAAACCGATGACCATCATCTACCCGGTGATGCCCGCCAAGGACGAGGCGGAACGCGCGGCACTGCGCCCGATCGGGCGCAACCGCCAGCTCTATCAACAGGCGATCCACGGCGCATCCGACATCGTGCGCGCCGCCGACGACCTGGGCTTGTGGGGTATCGGCACGATCGAGCATCATTTCTGGTCGGAAGGTTATGAGGTGGCGCCAGCGCCGAGCGCGATCCAGGCGTATTGGGCGGCAATCACCAAGCGGATCAATGTCGGTGTCGTCGGCTATGTTCTGGCGACGCACAACCCGATCCGCGTCGCCGAGGAAACCGCAGTGATCAACCAGCTCGCCCAAGGGCGCAGTTTTGTCGGCCTGGCGCGCGGCTACCAGTCGCGCTGGACCAACGTACTCGGACAGCATTACGGCACACGCGCGACCAAATCGCCGACCGCGGCGCTCTATAACGTGCAAACGCAGCTTGCCGGATTCTCGCAGGAGACCACCGGCAAGAAAGACCTCGAGGACGACGCGAAGAATCGCCGCATCTTCGAGGATCACGTCGAGATCATGATCAAGGCCTGGACGCAGGAGAGCTTCGACCACAAGAGCGATACCTGGCAAATTCCCTATCCGCATGACACTGGCGTCGATGACTGGCCACTGGCGCGAGCCGGCGTGACGCAACGGCTTGGCGCGCCGGGCGAAGTCGACGCGCAGGGCCACACACGTCGCGTCGCGGTGTGTCCGGCGCCGTGGACGCAGCCGCATCCGCCGGTGTTCGTGTCCGGTAGCGGCAGCCCCGACACGATCGCCTTCTGCGGCAAGCACGGTTTCGTGCCGACGTACTTTACCAACATCCAGTCAGCCGGGCCGCTTTCGGAACACTTCCGTAAGGCCGCCGCGAGCAATGGGCGTTCGTTCCTACCGGGACAAAACCAGTGCATGGTGCGCTGGATCCAAATCGGCAAGACCAAGGAGGACGCACTCAATCGCATCCGTAGCTACGATCTCGACATATGGAAGAACTTCTATGCCGCGATGGGTCGGCGGAAGGTCGAGAACGACGACTATTTTGGCTCGCTGGTCAGTTCAGGGCTGTTCGTGTTCGGTTCGGTGGAGGAAGTGCGGGCGGAGCTGCTGGCGCAATGGCGCGTGTTTCCCGCGGAATACATCACGTTGATCAACCACTACGCGCAAACACCGAAGGATGTGGTAATCGAAACGCTGGACACGTTCATGCGGCAGGTCAAGCCCGCATTGGATGAAGTGATCTACAACGCAACGCGGCAGGCCGCAGAGTAGTTCTCATCTGGCAATGGGAGGAGCGCAGCGACGAAGCAATCCGCGGCAAGGGATGGCGGCGTCGCTGGGCCCGTCGCAAGGACAGTGTTTATCCGCCGCTGCGCGGTGCATCAGTCCGCTTTTCAGCTCGGTCCCATTCCACAGGCGAGGCCTTGCGCGACGCCATCGCTTGCTCTGACTCGTCAATGTAATCGCGCGTCAGCGGCACCGCCGTCTGGTCGTGGGCAAGCTGGATCTGGAACACGACGTTACCCTCGCGGCGGAACGACAGCTCGGCACCGGACAGATAGAACTCCCACATGCGGCAGAACCGCTCATCATACAGTGAGGAGATCGCATCGCGGTTGGCGGCGAAGCGCCGGCGCCAGTTGCGAAGCGTCTCCGCATAGTGCAACCGCAGCACTTCCACATCGGTCGTGATCAATCGGGCGCGTTCGATGGCCGGCAGCACCTCGGACAGAGCCGGCGTATAGCCGCCCGGGAAGATATACTTCGCAATCCAGGGATTGGTGCTGCCGGGACCATCACTGCGGCCGATCGTGTGCAACAACGCGACGCCGCCCGGATTGAGGCAACGCGCGACCGTGTCGAAGAACGTGCGGTAGAAGCCGACACCGACATGCTCGAACATGCCGACCGAGACGATGCGATCGAAATTGCCGCCCATCAGACGGTAGTCGCACAGCTCGAAGGAGACGCGATCCTCCAGGCCTTCGGCGATGGCGCGGTTGCGTGCTTCGGCAAGTTGCTCGGTGGACAGCGTGATGCCAACGACGCGTGCGCCGTAATCGCGCGCGAGGGTCAGCGCCAAGCCGCCCCAGCCGCAGCCGATGTCCAGCACGCTGAGGTCAGGGCGGTTCAGGCAGAGCTTCGCCGCTATGTGCCGCTTTTTCGCGAGCTGCGCTTCCTCCAGCGTTTCGTCGCCGCGCGGGAAATAGGCGCAGGAGTACTGCCGGTCACGATCCAGGAAGAGACTATAAAGCCGGCCGTTCAGATCGTAGTGGTGCGCAACGTTGCGCCGTGACGCGGCAATTCGATTGTACTGGTCGATGCGGCGCTTCAGCACGCGCAACACACTGCGCCAGCGCGCCACCGCATGCGTCCGCCCGCTGGCTGCCACGTTGCTGACCAGCACATCCAATACGTCGTGGATGCTGCAGTCCTCCGGCACCAGCGTGCCGTCCATATAGCACTCGCCGACAGTCAGCGGGGGGTTCCACAACAGACGCGCCACCGCGCCACGGGTGCGGATGGCGAGAGCGGCTTCCGGGCCGGGCTTGCCGGCGTAGGTCCGCGAGGAGCCGTTTGGCCAGCGAACGGTGAGCCGGCCGACACTGATCAGACCGTTCAGAAGCGCGTCGAGCCCTACCTGCATCGCTCCGCTCCCTCCTCCGAGAATCAGAGATCGTATGACAATGGCGTAATGTCGAGGGGCTCGTCAAAGCGTCAGTTCCGCCATTTCACCGGACGCTGCGGCGGATGGGCACGGATCACGTCTTCGTTCACTTCGGCACCCCAGCCGGTACCGGTTGGGATGAGCAAATGCCCATTTTCAATGACTGGCGGCCTGCTGACGAGCTCGTCCTTCCAGGGAACGTCCTCGATGTCGATCTCCATCACCCGGAAATTGGGAATCGCCGCGCAGAGGTGCGCGCTCATCAAGGAGCCGATATGGCCGTTGAAGTTATGGGGCGCTACGTTGATTTCATAAGCGTCCGCCATCGCCGCGATCTTGGCCGATTCCAGGATGCCATTCCACGCCACGTCGATGATCGCCACATCCACCGACTGATTCTCAAAGAATGGTCGGAACTGCCGGCGGCCGTACAGGGATTCACACGACGCAATTCGCGTGCGGGCGCTGCGACGGATGGTGGCGAGCGCGGCGGGATCGTAGCTGTCTACCTCCAGCCACACCAGATCGAACTGCTCCATCGCCTGGGCGAGGCGAATGTAGCCCTCGGTCTTGAAGTTGAAATTCAGGTCGAGATGCAGGCCGACGCGCGGCCCGGCGCCGCGGCGGAATGCGGACATCTGCGCGATTAGGCCGTCGACAAGCGCACTGTCGATATTCAGCGCCGGCCAGCCAGGGCCGTTGAAGCCTGGCATGTGGATGGTCGGTTTGTCAGTGTCGAACCGCATGATGTTGGTCTTCAGGCCGCGGAAGCCCCGGCGCGCTACGTCAGCGCCGGCAGCCTCGACATCGGCCAGAGAGCGGATGGGATCAAAGCCGGTCCACTCCTTGATGCGGTCGGCGAAGCTGACGCGCCAGGTACCGCAATGCGACCAATAGAGCTGGAGCCTGTCACGCACCGGCCCGCCGAGCAGTTCGTAAACCGGGATGCCGAGTGCCTTGGCCTTGATGTCAACCAGCGCATTCTCGATCGCGGCAATCGCTTGCTGGTTCATGCCACCCGGCGATTGTCGTGTCAGGCCGTGAAGCAACGCGGTGACTTGCTCCACCGGGCGCGGGTCCATGCCGATGATGCGTTCGCCGAGTTTGTGGATGATGGTGGTCAGGCCTTCGGCGCCGAAATTCTCGAGGTACTCCGACCAGCCGGTCAGGCCGTCGTCGGTGGTGATCTTCAGGAACGAGAAGTCACGCCAGCCGGCGGCACAGTGCAGGTCTTCGAGCTTGGCGATGCGCATGGCGGTGTCCTCCCACAACGGCGAGGAGGATGGTAAGGCGCGGTTTGCTCAGGCGGCAAACGCCGGCGTGCGCCGGCCGGCCGCGGCTATACAACGCGCTCGACGATCAGCTTCTTGATCGCGCCGATTGCCTTCGCCGGGTTCAACCCCTTCGGACAGGCCTCGGTGCAGTTCATGATCGTGTGGCAGCGGTACAGTTTGAACGGGTCCTCCAGCGCATCCAGCCGCTTTCCCGTCGCCTCGTCGCGCGAATCGGCAATCCAGCGATAGGCCTGCAGCAACACCGCAGGGCCAAGGTAACGGTCGCCGTTCCACCAATAGCTCGGGCAGGCGGTGGAGCAGCAGAAGCAGAGGATGCACTCCCACAGCCCATCCAGCTTCGCTCGCTCCTCTCGGCTCTGCCGGCGTTCGCCGTCGGGCGGCGGCGGGCTGTCGGCCTGCAGCCACGGCTCGATCGAGCGGTACTGCGCATACACCTGTGACAGGTCAGGCACGAGGTCCTTCACGACAGGCATGTGCGGCAGCGGGTTGATGCGCACCGCGCCATTCACGTCCTCGATTGGCTTCAGGCAGGCGAGCGTGTTTCCACCGTCGATGTTCATCGCACAGGAACCGCAGATGCCCTCGCGGCAGGAGCGGCGGAAGGTCAGCGTCGGGTCGACCTCGTTCTTGATCTTGATCAGCGCGTCCAGGACCATCGGGCCGCAGGCGTCGAGATCGACTTCGTAAGTGTCGGTGCGTGGATTCTGCCCGTCATCCGGGTCCCAGCGGTAGATGCGGAACTCTCGCACGCGCTTCGCGCCGGCGGGCGCTTGGTGAGTCTGGCCCGCACGGACGCGGCTATTGGACGGAAGGTTGAATTCGGCCATTGCGTTAGTACACTCGCTTCTTCGGCGGGAACACCGACACTTCATTGGTCAGCGTCTGCATCTTCACCGG
>JASHVB010000032.1 GCA_030039695.1 Acetobacteraceae bacterium | reverse complement strand
GCTTCGGGGAAGTTCGACCAATATAAACGCAACATTCCGTATTCAACGCTGGCTCAGGCTTTTCGGAACCTTGTGCGTCCGTTGCTCGGACTGAACGAGAGCGGGCTGGTGCACTGGCGGGAAGCGCTTGTCGGGGCGCTGGGGCCGAACGCACGGCTGATCACCGATCTCATTCCCGAACTGAATCTTGTGATTGGAGAGCAAGCTGCGGTCCTCGAGCTTCCCCCACAAGACGCGCAACGGCGTTTCCAAGTAGTGTTCCGGGAGTTCATCGGGGTGTTCGCTCGACCCGAGCATCCGTTGGTGCTGTTTTTCGATGATCTGCAATGGCTCGACCCGGCTACGTTTGGCGTACTAGAGGACCTGCTGACCCAGGCGGACATGCGGCACTTGCTGTTGATCGGCGCCTACCGGGACAACGAGGTCGATGCCGCGCATCCTCTGAGGCGCAGGCTCGAAGCCATCAAGAACCACGGCGGCAGGATAGAAGAGATCACGCTCGCGCCGCTGACCCAGGAGCACATCGGCCAGTTGATTGCGGACGCACTGCGCTGCGAGCCGCGCTACGCAGCGCCGCTGGCGCAACTGGTCCACGACAGGACGGCCGGCAATCCGTTCTTCGTTATTCAGTTTCTTTACGCCCTCGCCGAAGAGCACCTGCTCCAGTTCGATCATGGCCCCGCCCGCTGGACGTGGGATCCCGAACGAATACGCGCCAAGGGTTACACCGACAATGTGGTGCAGCTCATGGTCGGCAAGCTGACACGCTTGCCCACTGAGACGCAGCAGGCGCTGCAGCTTCTGGCTTGTCTCGGTAATGGCGCTGACATCACGATGTTGTCCATTGCCCTTGAGACGACGGTGGCGCAGGCGGAGGCGGCGCTGTGGGAGGCGCTCCGTCAGGACCTAATTACGCGTCTGGACGGGTCGTACCGGTTTGTCCACGACAGAGTACAGGAAGCCGCCTATTCCCTCATCTCGGAAGCATCACGTGAAGCCAACCACTTGCGGATCGGCCGGCTGCTCGCGGCGCAGACGCCGCCGGAGCAGCAAGAGGAAGCAATCTTCGATATTGTGAATCAGCTCGACCGCGGTGCACACCTTATCACCTCGCCCGAGGAACGTGAGGAGCTCGCAGCATTAAACCTGAATGCCAGCAAGCGCGCGAAGTCCTCCACGGCTTACACCTCTGCGCTCGCCTATCTCGTCGCCAGTGCGGCGCTGCTGCCGGAAGACGCATGGGAGCGCCGGCACGATCTCGTCTTTGCCGTGGAGCTGGACCGCGCCCAATGCGAGTTTCTCACGGGTGAGCTAGCGGCAGCGGAGCGGCGGCTCGGCGCGCTTTCCAGCCGTGCCGCAGACACAGGCGAGCTCGCGGCCGTAGCGTGTTTGCGTATGGATTTGTATACGGTCCTTGGGCAGAGTAGCCGCGCAGTTGCGGTTTGTCTCGACTACTTGCAGCGTCTGGGAATCGAATGGTTGCCGGATCCAACGGCAGATTGTGCACGCCGCGCATACGAGCGCATCTGGTCAATGCTAGGAGATCGCACGATTGAAGACCTCATCGGACTTCCGGTGATGACCGACCCGGTGTCGCTCGCGACGCTGGATGTCCTTACGAACGTGTTGTCCCCGGCGATGTCCACTAGCGAGAATCTTGTCTGCTTAGTCGTCTGTGAGGCGGTTAGCATCAGCCTTGACCAGGGCAATAGCGATGGTTCGTGCGTCCCTTATGTCATGTTTGGCATGATAACTGGCCTGCGCTTTGGCAACTATGCTGCAGGACATAGATTCGGGCAACTTGCCTACAATTTGGTTGAGCGGCAAGGGTTAAGCCGATTTCAGGCGCGGACTTATGTTGGATTCGCACATAACATCGTGCCGTGGACGAAATGCGTCCGGACGGGCCGTGACCTGCTCCAGCGGGGTTTTGACGCCGCAAATGCCATCGGAGATGTCATGTTTGCCGCCTACAGCCGCATGCACCTCAACGTGAACCTCCTCGCAGCAGGCGAGGCACTCGAGAAGGTGCAGCATGAAGCTGAAGATGGCCTGGAATTCGCACACGCGGCACGGTTCGATCTTGTCGTAGATGTCATCAATACACAGCTGAGGTTCATCCGAACGCTTCGTGGCCTTGCGCCGAAATTCGGTTGCCTTAGCGATAAGGGGTTCGACGAATGCCAGTTTGAACACCATCTGGCAAGCGACGCGAGACTAGCGCTCAGGGGGTGCAAGTACTGGATTTTGGCTTTGCAGGCGCGATACCTGGCCGGAGACTATGTTGCAGCGCTTGCGGCGTTGTCGCGAGCTGGTCCGCTGCTCTGGCTATGTCCATCATACTTCGAAACGGCAGAGTTCCATTTCTATGGGGCACTTTCCCACGCAGCAGCCTGGAATTCTGCACTTCCTGACCAGAGTCGACATTTCGTGGCTCTGACAACTCACCATGCGCAGCTTGAAATATGGGCGGCAAATTGCCCGGAGAACTTTGAGAACCGCGCCGCGCTAATCAGAGCCGAGATTGCCCGCATTGAAGGCCGCGATAGAGAGGCCATGAACCTGTACGAACAGGCCATCCGCTCAGCTCATGCCAATGGGCTCATTCATCATGAGGCGCTGGCAAATGAGCTTGCAGCTCGCTTTTACGCAATGCGTGGCTTTGACAAGATCGCGCTTACGTACCTGCGGGACGCCCGCCATCTCTATTTGCGTTGGGGGGCTGATGGTAAAGCGCGGCAGCTTGATCAGTTATATCCGCAGGTGAGCGAGAGTGAGCCAGGACTCGGGCCAACGTACACGATCGGTACGCGGGTTGAACATCTGGACCTCGCGACAGTGCTCAGGGTGTCGCAAGCCGTCTCCGGCGCAATGGTGCTGGCAAACCTGCTCGACACCCTGATGCGGACCGCGGTCGAGCAGGCGGGTGCAGAACGCGGCGTGTTGGTTCTTCCGCAAGGGGCCGGGCAGGAGATTGCGGCCGAAGCCACAACGAGCGGCGATACAATCCTTGTACAACTTCGTCCCCGGCCGGTGACCTCCGCAGTGCTACCCGAAGCGATTATTCAGACTGTCCTCCGCACGCAGAAGACCATGATCCTAGACGATGCCACCGCTGAACCTACGTTTGCCGCAGATTCTTACATCCACCATCAGAATGCCCGGTCCATCCTTTGCCTGCCATTGATAAACCAAAGCAAGCTCATCGGCGTGCTCTACCTCGAGAACAACCTGGCTCCCCGCGTCTTTACGCCAGCTCGGATCGCCGTGCTGCGGCTGGTCGCGTCGCAGGCCGCCATCGCGCTGGAGAATGCCCGATTGTATCATGATCTCGCGGAACGCGAGGCGAAAATCCGCCGCCTGGTCGACGCAAATATCATCGGGATCTTCACGTGGGAGTCTGAAGGTCGCATTATCGAGGCCAATGATGCCTTCCTGCGGATCGTAGGCTACGATCGCGACGACCTCCTTGCAGGGCTGCCTCGCTGGACGGACCTGACGCCGGCGCAATGGCTGGAGTACCATGAACAACGGTGGACTCCAGAGATAAAAGTGACCGGAAGCGTGCAACCGTACGAGAAGGAGTATTTCCGGAAGGATGGCAGCCGTGTGCCCGTGCTGGTCGGCACGACCAGCTTCAATGAATCAGGGAGCCAGGGCGTCTCGTTCGTGCTGGACCTGACTGAGCGCAAGCAGGCCGAGCAGGCGTTGCGTCAGGCACAGGCGGCGCTGACTCATCTGACGCGGGTCATGACTATGGGCGAATTGACGGCCTCGATCGCACATGAGATCAACCAACCGCTCGCCGCGCTAGCCATCAGCGCCAGTGCCTGCCTGCGTTGGCTGACCCGTGAACCGCCCGATCTCGACAAGGCGCGGGCGTCCTTACAGCGCATGATCGGCGATAGCAAACGAGCTGGCGAAGTCGTCACCCGCGTCCGCTCTCTGGTTAAGAAATCACCCCTGGCTAAGGTCAGGCTTGACCTCAATGACGCCATCGAAGAGGTGCTTGCTCTCGTCGAACCAGAAGGACGCCGCCACGGCGTCCTGATCCGTGCCGAACTGGCTGCCCGCTTGCCGCCGGTGGCTGGCGACCGCGTGCAGTTGCAACAGGTCATCCTCAATCTCGCCATGAACGGGATCGAAGCCATGAAAGAAGTGGCCAGCCGTCCTCGGGAGTTGTGGATCAGGTCGCACGTGCACAAGGCCGGCATGGTGCTCGTCTCAGTCCACGACACTGGTGTCGGGCTGACTGAGGAGAATCTGGAGCACGTTTTCGAGGCGTTTTACACGACCAAGACGGAGGGGATGGGGATGGGGCTGTCTATTAGTCGCTCGATCATTGCAGCGCACGGAGGACAGTTGTGGCCCTCGACAAACGACGGGCATGGCGCAACGTTCCAATTCACTTTACCCACGGAAGATGCCATGACGGAGGCCAGGCTAGGTTGAATCCTATCGCCCCACTGTGAGCCGGGTTCGGTACAATGGGCTACACGAAGACGCAGCCTTGCCGTCACGTCCTCAACTAGGCTCCGCAGCAGAGGCTGAGCTATGCCGCCCTCCGCTGATATCTTGCCATGAGTTGGGCAGTCTGCCTTTAGACGGCTGCTTGCCATGCCGATCGCTGCTTGGTTGACTGCAGAGCCTTCCCCAAGGACGAGGATCGAATGCCCAACGCGCGCCTGGCCGTCGATATCGGCGGCACATTCACCGACCTTGCGTTGGAGCATGAAGGCCGCCGCACCACCGCCAAACTGCTCACCACGCCCCATGCTCCCGAGCGGGGCGTGCTGGAGGGCGTACGCACGATCCTGCCCGCTACCGGCGTAACGGCGTCCGAGGTCTCCATCGTCATTCACGGCACGACGCTGGCGACCAACGCAGTGATCGAGCGTAAGGGGGCTCGCACCGCGCTGATCACCACGCAAGGGTTTCGCGACGTGATCGCGATGGGCAACGAAAGCCGGTACGACCAGTACGACCTCAACATTACCCTGCCGGAGCCGCTCGTGCCCCGCTATCTGCGCCTGGGAGTGCCGGAACGACTGGACAACGAAGGCAAAGTGTTGCTTCCGCTGGATGAAGCGGCGGTGCGCGCGTTGGTGCCGCTGCTACGGCGCGAGCGCGTGCAAAGCGTGGCCGTTGGCTTCCTGCATTCTTTCGTCAAGGGGGATCACGAGCGCCGTGTCCGCGAGATTCTCGGCGAGGAGCTTCCGGAGATTTCCGTGTCGCTGTCGTCGGAGGTCTCGCCGGAGATGCGCGAGTGGGAGCGCTTCTCCACCGCCGTCGCCAACGCCTATGTCCAGCCGCTGATGGCACGTTATCTGCGCGGTCTCGAGGCCGGTCTGCGCGCACAGGGACTGGATGCGCCGGTGTTCCTGATGTTGTCCGGCGGCGGGCTGACGACGATCGAAACAGCGTGCCGCTTCCCTGTGCGCCTCGTGGAAAGCGGCCCTGCCGGCGGCGCTATCTTCTCGGCGCATATCGCACGGCAGTGCGGCCTGGACAGCGTGTTGTCGTTCGATATGGGCGGCACCACGGCAAAAATCTGCCTGATCGATCAGCACAAGCCGCAGACCGCCCGCACGTTCGAGATCGCCAGGGTCGGCCGGTTCCGCAAAGGCTCCGGTTTGCCGCTGCGGATTCCGGTGATCGAGATGGTGGAGATCGGCGCCGGCGGCGGCTCACTCGCGCATGTTGATGCGATGGGCCGTATCGCGGTCGGGCCGGAAAGCGCTGGCGCCGATCCCGGTCCCGCCTGTTACGGCCGCGGCGGAACGAAACCGGCTGTGACGGACGCGAACCTGCTGCTTGGCCGATACGATCCGGCACGTTTCGCCGGCGGTTCGATGACGCTGGACGCGGTCGCAGCGCATGATGCGCTGGTAACCGAGGTCGGTGGCTCCCTCGCGCTGCCGGCGGAGATGGCCGCATTAGGCGTGGTGGAAATGGTCGACGAGAACATGGCCAATGCCGCGCGCGTGCACGCAATCGAGTCGGGCAAGACATACGACGGCCGCACGCTGATCGCGTTCGGAGGCGGCGGACCTGTGCATGCTTGTCGCGTCGCCGAAAAGATCGGAATAACACGCGTCTTGGTGCCGTCCGGCGCCGGTGTCGGCAGCGCCATCGGTTTCCTGCGTGCACCGGTGGGGTACGAGGTTGTGCGCAGCCTGTATCAGCGGTTTTCATCGTTCGACGCGGACGCAGTGAATGCGCTGCTAGCGGACATGCAGATCGAGGCGATGAGGGTAGTGGCGGAAGGCAGCTTCGGCGCGCCAACTACGGAGACCCGCACGGCCTACATGCGCTATGTCGGCCAGGGACACGAAATTCCCGTGCCGCTGCCGGTGCGCACACTGCATGCCGACGATGTTGCACTAATCCGCGCGCGCTACGACGCGGAATACACGAAGTTCTATGATCGCCCGGTTCCTGGATCGGACGTGGAGGTCATGAGTTATGCCGTTGTGATTGCGACGGTGCCAGAGGAGGTCGAGACTCTGCTGGCGCGGAGCGACGTGGTCGCACCGAATGTTACGGCCACCGAAACGCGGCTCGTACGCGACACGACCACCGGCGAAGTGTCACCATGGATGATAGCCGATAGAACTTCGCTTGCGCCCGGCGCGAGCATAGATGGACCGGCCATCATCTCCGAGGATGAAACGTCCACGCTGATCAGCCCAGGATGGCGTGCAACCATGAACGGCCTTGGCTATATAGAATTGGTACGAAAGTGACCGTCCCGATCCTGGCATTGCGAGGCTCGCCGGGTCGGCGCATCATCGGTCAGGAATGTCTTATCACCGAGATTGCCTCCTTGCTGCACTCCTTGCCCATACATGACGGAACGGGTGACCCCGCGGAGTTTCGGCCCAATGTCCCATGAAACCGCCGCCCTCGCGCAGATCCACCGCCAGATCATGTGGAACCGGCTGATCGCCGTCGTGGAAGAGCAAGCCCAGACCATGATCCGCACCGCATTCTCCACCACGGTGCGGGAGGCCGGCGATCTCTCCGCTGGCATCTTCGATCTGCACGGGCACATGATGGCGCAGGCGGTGACCGGCACGCCCGGCCACGTCAACTCGATGGCCGAATCTGTCGGCCATTTCCTGGGCAAGTTTCCCGTCGAGACGATGTGCGAGGGCGACCACTACATCACCAACGATCCCTGGCTCGGCACGGGTCATCTGCACGACCTGACCGTCGTCACCCCCGCCTTCCACCACGGCCACATTGTCGGCCTGTTCGCCAATACTGCACACGTGATCGACATCGGCGGCCTCGGCATGGGCCCGGAAGGTCGCTCGGTGTTCGAGGAGGGCCTCTACATCCCCATTGTCAAATGCTTCGAGCGGGGCAGGGCGAACGAGACGTTCTTCGACTTCATCCGCGCCGGCTCCCGCCTGCCCGTCGAGCTCGAAGGTGACGTCTACTCGCTGTGCGCCTGCAACGACGCCGGCGCGCATCGCCTGGTCGAGATGATGGACGAGTTCGAGATGACCAGCCTCGATCCGTTGGCGCAGTTCATCTTCGAATCCTCGCATCGCGCCACGCTGGCCGAGATCGCGCGTATTCCGCGCGGTACCTACAGCGCGGAAATCTGGTCCGATGGTTACGAGGAACCGGTGCGCCTCGCCGCCGCGATGACCATCCTGGATGACAGCATCGAGGTCGATTATGCTGGAACGTCCGGTCTGTCGTCGCGCGGCATCAATGTGCCACCGGCCTATTGCCGCGCTTATTCCTGCTTCGGCATCAAATGCGTCGTCGCGCCGGGAGTGCCGAACAACTGGGCCAGCCTCGCGCCGTTCCGCATGCGGATTCCCGAGGGCTGCATCCTGAATGCGCCGCGGCCCTATGCGGTGTCGGTGCGCCACGTCATCGGCCACCTGCTGCCCGATTTGATGATGGGCTGCCTGCACCAGGCGGTGCCGGAGCGCGTCACCGCGGAAGGCGCGTCAGCGTTGTGGAATCCGCCGCTACGGGGTGGCTCGTCGGTGTCCGGCCAGGCGCGCGGCAACCGCTCCGTGCTGCCCGATTTCGAGATCATAACGTTCAATTCCGGCGGCACCGGCGCGCGACCGCTGCAAGACGGGCTGAACGCCACCGCCTATCCGTCCGGCGTGCGCACGATGCCGGTGGAAGCAACCGAGAACGTTGCACCGATCATCTTCTGGCGAAAGGAATTGAAGCCGGATTCCGGCGGCGCCGGGCGCACGCGCGGTGGCACCGGCCAGATCATCGAGGTCGGCGGCAAAGGCGACCTGGAGTTTTCGGTGAATGCCTCGTTTGATCGCGTCGCTCATGCACCAAAAGGCCGCGACGGCGGAGGCGATGGCGCACCCGGCGTCGTGCGGCTGAAGTCGGGGCGCAATCTGCGCACCAAGGGCCTGCAGATCATTCCGGATGGAGATCGCCTGATCCTCGAGCTGCCCGGCGGCGGCGGCATGGGCGATCCGGCAACGCGCGATCCGGCGCTGATTGCGCGCGACGTGCGCGACGGGCTTGTGTCGCAACCTGTCGCGCGTGATGTCTACCAAGTCACGATCGACCGGCTCGGCACGGCGGAAGCTTCTGCGACCCGGCCACTTCGCAGCCCATAATGCGGCCGTTCAGGCACCGACATCCGTCACAGGGTACTCAGCAGCGCCGCGTCGGAATCCCCGGGCAGTAGATCATCGAGGACGCCGGCATTGGCCACTTCGTCGCCTGTCATGGCACAACCGATACCGAGAATCACCGCCGCAAGGTCAGGCAAATCGCCCAGGCACATGGCAACGGCACAGATCGTGTGCTGAGCAACAGGACGACCAGCCCTGCCACCAAGAGATCCGCCGATTCCATCGCGTCATCCCGCTCTCCGGGTGCCAACGGCATGTGGCTGAAGCATCACATCGACCGGGCAATGATCGATTCGTTACTGCCGATCGCTGTTCTTGTCGGGCTTCACCATCGCGGTGCCATCGCGCAATCTACCGGCATTTCCCTCTGATGAGGCATCCGATGGTCCAGCATGTCGACCTGATCATCCGCAACGGCACCGTGTTCGACGGCACGGGCGCGCCACGTTTCACCGCGGATATCGGTGTTTCCGGCGACCGTATCGCCGCGGTTGGCGACCTTGGCGCGGCCACAGCTGACCGCGAGGTCATGGCCGACGGCCTAGCCGTCGCACCCGGTTTCATCGACGCCCACACGCACGACGACCGTGCGGTGCTGTGCGGAGCGGAATGCATGCTGTGCAAGATGTCGCAGGGCGTCACGACAGTCGTTGTCGGTAACTGCGGGATTTCGTTGTCCCCCGTCCGCATGAGGACCCGCCCCGTGCCGCCGCTGGATCTGCTCGGCGACGAATCCTGGTGGACCTTCGGCAGCTTCGCGGAATACGCCGAACGCCTGTCGCGCGATCCGCCGCCGATCAACGCCTGCGCACTGATCGGCCACATGTCGCTGCGTGTCGAGGCGATGAATGGCGACACTCAGCGCGCCGCGACCGACAAGGAAGCAGCTCACATGCAGCGCCGCCTCGCCGAGGCTCTGTCGCAGGGTGCCTCCGGCTTCTCCACCGGTCTCTACTATCCGCCGAACATCATGGCACCAACCGACGAAGTGATCGCCGTCGCCGAAGCGTTGCGCCGCGCTGGCGGCCTGTACGTGACGCACATGCGCAACGAAGCCAACGACATTGTAGCCGCGATCGAGGAAACGCTGCAGATTGGGCGGGCCGTCAACGTTCCGGTGGTCATCAGCCACCACAAATGTGCGATGCCAGAAAACTTCGGCCGGTCACGAGAAACGCTGCCTGCACTCGAAGCGGCGGCGGAGATGCAGCGCGTCGATTTCGACGTGTATCCATACGTTGCCGGGTCCACCGTGCTGATCCCCGACCGGCTGCGCGACGACGTGCCGGTACGCGTGAGCTGGTCGGTGCCACACCCGGAAATGGCCGGCCGCATGCTGAACGACGTTGCGCGCGACTGGAACACCACGCAGCGCGAAGCGGCCGAACGTTTGCTGCCCGCCGGCGCCATCATGTTCCAGATGGACGAAACCGACGTGCGTCGCATCATGTCACACAAGCTGGCGATGATCGGCAGCGACGGCCTGCCGCACGATGCGTTCCCACACCCACGCCTTTGGGGCACGTTTCCCCGCGTCCTCGGCCACTACGCCCGTGATCTCGGCCTGTTTAGTATGGAAGAAGCGGTGCACAAGATGACCGGCCACACCGCAGATGTCTTCGGCCTGCGCGACCGCGGCGTCATCAGAGCAGGTGCGTATGCCGACATGGTGCTGTTCGATACGGCTACCGTGCGTGACGCTGCGACCTTCGACGAACCGACCACGCCTGCGGACGGAATCATCGAAACCTGGGTGAACGGCCGCAGCGCCTTCGTGCGCGGCCGCGGCGTGGTGGATGCCCACGCGGGCCGGCTCGTGTCGCGTCAGGCAGCTAGCGGCGTCTGACCACGATCTGCGATCGGTGAGGCGTCGGTCCTGCGTCGCGCCCTGGTGCTCCTTGTTATATCACCGGTGGCGGTGTTGATTGAGAGCCAAACCGGCGGAGGACGCCATGAAGATTAAGCGGATCGACGCTTTCCAGGTGCGTTGGAGTGAGCATGATAAACCCACGCAGCACAGCGCCTTCGTACGCGTGCACACTGACGACGGACTCGTCGGTATCGGCGAGGCGTCGCCGATGCAGGGCGGCATCGCGTCGCTGGTGATCGTGAAGCACCACGTCGCGCCGGCGTTGATCAGCGCGGACCCGCTGGATCATGCGGTCTTGCAGGACAAGCTGCTGCATTCGCTGGT
Source organism: Acetobacteraceae bacterium (assembly GCA_030039695.1). Next base: position 3,494 of record JASHVB010000032.1, on the reverse strand, counting down.
AAAGCTGGGACCGGAGGGCGCGCTGGCCGGAGCACTCGCGGCGATCGATATTGCGCTATGGGATTTGAAGGGCAAGCTAACCGGACTGCCAGTCTACAAGCTGATCGGCGGCGCCTGGCGGACAGCGCTGCCATTTTACGCGTCGATTGGCGGCAATGGGGAGCGGAACTTGGACGACGTGCTGCGCGTGGTGGAGGCGCGGCTGGCGGACAAGCCTGCGGCGGTGAAGATCCGTTTCGACAACGATCGGACGAAGCTCGACGCGGACATCCCGGGCGATATTGCGAAGGCGCGCGCGGTGCGGCGGCTGGTCGGCGATGGGTTTCCTTTGGCATTCGATGCGAACAATGGGTACACAACGGGCGGTGCCATCCGCGTCGGCCGTGCGCTGGAGGAACTCGGCTATTGGTGGTTTGAAGAGCCGGTTCAGCACTACCACGTTCGCGCCATGGGCGAGGTCGCACGGTCGCTCGACATCACCGTTTCCGCAGGCGAGCAAAGTTATACACTAGCGGCGGTCGCGGATCTCATCGAAGCCGGCGTGCGCATGGTGCAGCCGGATATTGTGAAGATGGGTGGGATCACCGGACTTGTGCGTTGCGTAGCCCTGGCACACGCGCACGGCGTGGAGCTGGTACCGCACCAGACCCAGCCGACGATCGGGCATACCGCAAATTTGCATGTACTGGCCGCGCAACTGCACACCACGAAACCTGCGGAGTGGAATGATCCCTCATCGCGCACGCATGCGGTATTCCAGAACCCACCGAAGCCGGTCGGCGGGATGTTCCATTTGCCGGACGGGCCCGGCCTGGGACTGGTGGTGGAGGAGACAGAGCTAGAGAACCGACGCGTCGACATTTGACCTCGTTCGGGCATCATAGGAGGTCGAGACGCGCAACGTCGAGGGTGAGGGTGACGCGTGCAGAACCGTAGCACGCTCACTCTCGGCACTGATGCGCCGCGCCCTCTCCCGCGTCGCGGGCGAGGTTATAATCGCAAGCAGCCGCTTCCACCGACACATACCCCAGCCGCACATCCCGTCGCACCGCCGCCGGATCGCGCTCCTTGGGATGCCCCATCCCGCCGCCCCCCGGCATCTCCACGATCAGCCGATCGGCCGGCGGCACCACCGCCAATCCTTTCGCCTTGAGCACCGCGCCCGAGGCGAGCGACAAGCGCCCTGCCCCGCCCGGCCTGCCACCGTGCCGACCGCGCGCCGGATACGTTACACGCTCGAACCGCGCGAAAATTCCGAACGGCGCATCCTCACGCGAGCCGACTTCCATGAGCTGACCGAGCCCACCTCGGTATTTTCCCGCACCACCCGAGTCCTGCCGCAGTTCCTTGCGCCAGATGACCAGCGGCGTGATTGCCTCGGTCGCCTCCACCGGCACGTTGCGCACGCCCGATGGAAACGGAGTCGCCGACAGCCCATCCTGCTCTGGCCGCGCCCCCGCGCCGCCGGAGTGGAAGCTGTTCACCATGAACGGCGTGCCAGCCAACCGGCCGATGCCGGTCAGCCCATGCCCGGCAATCAAATTCAGCGTCCACAAATTCGATGTGCCCTCGGCCGGCACCCGTCCTGGCAGCACCTGGTCAAGGCAGCCGTACACGACATCCGGCAGCATGTGCCCCATCACAGACCGCGCATACACCGCCGCCGGATGGACCGCGCTGAGGATGGTTCCCTCCGGCGCGCTGACCCGTACTGCATCCAGCGTGCCGGCGTTATTCGGGATATGTGGCGCGACGACACAGTTCACACCGAACGTCGTGTAAGCCTCAGTATAGCAGAGCGGGCAGTTAATGGCGTAGGACGACATGCCCGACGTGCCCGTGTAATCCACATCAATGCGATCGTGCCTGATGGTTAGTGTCGCCACCAGGTCGATCGGCGCCTCATAGCCGTCTATGCGCATCGACGAGGTCCAGTTTCCCTGTGGCAGCTTGCCGATCGCCTCCGCCATGCCACGACGGCTGCGGGTAATGATTTCCTCGCCGAGCACGTCGACATCGAGCAGCCGGTATTCACGCATCATCGCGATCAGTCGCCGGCTGCCAATCTCGTTGCACGCGATTAGCGCGTACACGTCGCCGATCACCTGCACTGGCTCACGTACATTGGCACGAATGATCGACAGGAGATCGTCGTTCATCTCGCCGGCGCGCACAAGGCGCAGCATCGGCAGGAACAGTCCCTCATGGTAGATTTGCCGCCCTTCTGGCGTCTGGCCGACACCACCCATGTCGACCAGGTGGGCAGTGCAGGCGAACAGCGCAACGATGCGCCCGTCCATGAAGGTAGGTGATACGACCACCAGATCGTAAAGGTGGCCGGTACCCTTCCACGGATCGTTAGTGATATAGACGTCACCCTCGCGCATGTGCGCAACCGGAAAAGCATCGAGAAAATGCCCGACCGACCGCGCCATCGTATTAATATGGCCGGGCGTGCCGGTCACCGCCTGGGCGAGCATGCGGCCGTGCAGATCGAATACACCAGCGGAAATGTCCCCTGCCTCACGCGAGGATGTGCTGAACGCAGTCCGCACCAGGGTCTGCGCCTGCTCCTCCACCACCGAGAGCAGGCGGTTCCACATGATCTGGAGTTCAATTTCTGAGATGTTGCGGCGGATCATGCGGGGTTTTCCTCAATGATGATTTCGCCATCCGCGGCGATGCGGGCGGTGAAGCCGGCGGGCAAAATGGTGGAGGTGCCGTCTTCGACGATCGCGGCCGGCCCTGGGACCGCCGCACCTGGCGGCAACGAGGCGCGCTGGAATACCGCGGCCTGCACCGAATCGCCCGTCGCTGTGTCGACGATGCGCCTATGTCGCAGCGGCGGCCCGGAAGCCACGGGCGGTGGCGCGGCCGCGGGCGAGACGGCTGTCGGTGGCTGCGACAACGCCAAAGTCCAGCTCACGGCTTCGACTTCCAGGCGCGGGATAGTGCGGCCAAACAAGCGTGCGTAAGTGGCATCGAAGACCGCGCGCAATGCGGCCGCATGCAACGCCCCCACAGGCAACGGCACGGCTACTTCATGGCCCTGTCCGCGATAGCGCATGAACGCGGTGCGCACTTCCTCGAGGGCACTGTCCCGAGCACCGAGGCGCACGACCGCTTCGGCCTCGGCGTGCATCTCCGCGAACATTGCATCGAGCGTGTCGTGCGCCAGCGCATCGAGGCGCACCAGCATCGTGCGCGCCACTTCGTAAGCGACGGGCGCAGCAAGAAAGCCGTGTGCGGAACCGACGCCCGCATCGCGGGGAATCACCACACGCTTGATGCCCAGCTTCTGTGCCAGCCGCACGGCATGTAGCGGCGCCGCGCCGCCGAACGCGATCAGGGTGCGCTCACCGGTGTCCTTGCCATTCTCGACGGCATGCACGCGCGCCGCACTGGCCATCGTTTCATCGACGATTTCCGCAATGCCTCGTGCGGCCTCTTCCGCCGGCATCGTAAGCGACGCGCCCGTCGAGCCGACCGCGTCA
>JASHVB010000009.1 GCA_030039695.1 Acetobacteraceae bacterium | reverse complement strand
GGTCTGTTAATCCATTTCGCACGCGAACTCGGCGCCGCCATGATCGTGCGCGGCTTGCGCGCGGTCTCCGACTTCGACTACGAGTTTCAGATGACCGGCATGAACTACCGCATGGCGCCAGACATCGAGACGGTGTTCCTGATGGCGAGCGAGCGCCACCAGTTCATCGCGTCTCGGCTGGTGAAGGAAGTCGCCGTGCTAGGTGGCGACATTTCGTCCTTCGTGCCGGCACTCACGCTGCAACGCGTAATGGCGCGCATCCGCGGCTGAACTGCATCCATACTGCCACGTTATGCAAGGACTAACATGCAAGCTGGCCTGCCTCGACGCACCCTGATCGCCGCTCTGCCGTCCCTGGGCGCGATTGCAACCCTTACCTGGGGAACCACCATGAGCGCCACTGCCGAAGCCCAGCCGACGCTGGATCCCAACAACACGATCTACATGGACCTGAAAAACGGCCGCGTTGTCATCGAGTTGTTCCCGGATCTGGCGCCAAAGACCGTTGAGCGGATCAAGACGCTGGCGAATGAGGGGTTTTACGACAACACCCCGTTTCATCGCGTGATCGAAGGCTTCATGGCGCAGGGCGGAGATCCCACCGGCACGGGTACCGGTGGTTCGCAGCTGCCCAACCTGCCCGCCGAGTTCACCAACCAGCGGCACTTCCTGCGTGGCACCTGCGGCATGGCGCGCACAAGCGATCCGAACAGCGGGAACAGCCAGTTCTTTATCATGTTCGCGCCGGCGCCGCATCTGGATGGACAATACACGATCTGGGGCCAGGTCGTGCAGGGCATGGAATATGTCGATCAGATCAAGCGAGGTGCACCGGGCAGCGGCAGCGTGACGGATCCGGATCGCATCGTTCGCATGCGCGTCGCGGCCGAGGAGAAAAAGTAGGCACGCCGAAGACCTGCGATCCGTTATTGCGAGGGCCGGACCCCAGAAGCAATCCCGCTCAGGACACGGAAATCATGATCGGGAATGCTTCAGGCCGGCGTCTGTCGTGTTGCCGAAAAGGGTTCTCGTGCCCTGGTCTTGTGACCGGTGACCCGGCAAACCCCTTGGCTACACGTGTCGTTCGCGGGTTGGCCATCGCTCGGCGTTGCTCAATTCATGCTGAAGCGCCTGAGCCTCTGTCATGTCAGCCGTCTCGAACCCCTCCGTAAATCGGCCATAGACCGGCCGCAAGACGGGCAGGGTGCTGGCGCAATTGCCCTGATCACGCAGCAGCCGCGCCAAGCTCATCGCAGCGCGCAGTTCCCGGGAAAGTGCGCCTTGTTGTTTCGCCAGATGCAGTGCGTCCCGGAAGCAGGCTCCAGCTGAATCCGCCGCCGCTGACGCTCTGTCCAATCGAAGCAGTTCGTCCCTGACCCGAGGCAACTCCGGAACGATCCATCGTTCTGCCGTGCGCTCGGCGCAATCGATCGCGTCTCCCACCGTCTCTGGGCCTTTTGATGGGTCTCCCGCGCAGCCAGCGATCGTCGGCTTCCGTCATCGCCGGGTGTGGTCGGGTGAATTCTGCGCTAAGCGCGCCCTTAGCTATCGCAGCCTACAGGTGAAGCGTGCGTCGATTGCGACTCCAGGGCCGGGGATCACCGGTTGGCTATTGCTGGCCCGACTCTGGGCGTTAGGATGACGCGGCCTTCACTCAGCTCTGCACGATCTTGTAGTTCGCCAGGATCTCTTCGATCTGCCTGAACCCCTTCGCCGCGGCATCCTTCGGCGACATGCCGTTGCGCAGCACGTCCGCTTGCGCCTGGCCCCACACCTGACGTGCGTTGGCTACGGCAATGCCCGGATTGAACACCTGGTAGCCGGGGATCGATGGCCCGAGCAATCCCTCGCGGGTATAAGGCGGCCGGTGCGGATCCTTGGGATCGAGCCAGAACGGATCGTTCTGCACCACCGAAGGTATGGCCGGCAGCCAGCGGCCAAGGCCATTTTTCAGGTAAGCATTCGCCACCTTCGGTTCGCAGATATAGGCGATGAACTGCTTGCCACCCTCAACGTTCTTCGCCCCCTTGGCCATGAAGCATCCGAGGGTACCGAGCTGTATCGGCACAGCCTTGCCGTCATTGCTCAGCGGCAGGCCCAGGGTCACCATCTCATCGTAATACGCTTTCTTGTCGTGGTACAGCGCGACTTCGGTGGAGATCGTCCCATCGAAGTCCACCAGGATTTCCCTGGCGTGAAAGGCGTTGTTGTCGTCAGCGTCGCTCCAGCTTAACGCGCCCGGCGGCACGTAGCCTTGCTTGTATGCTGTGGTGGCGTATTCGATCGTCTTGATCACCGCCTCCTGCACCTGCGGATCATCAAAATGCGGCCGCCCGTCATGCGTGATGAAGTCCTTCCCGCCGTGAGCCAGCATGAAGCCATAAAATATATTGTTGCCGTCGGCTGGACCGTTGCTGGTGATCTGGAAACCCAGTGAATACAGGCCGCGATGCCCCTTGTTGCGCAGCTTCGCCTGCATTGGCTTGAAAAAATTCCAGAACGCGTCCCAGGTCTTGGGCAAATCGGAAATCTTGTACCCGGCTTCCTCGACGAGGCTACCCCATATGTGGATCGGAATACAGGCCGACTTGTAAGGTGCTAGGTAGTAGTCGCGCTTCTTGGCGACGTTGTTGTAGTACTGCGCTGCAAGATCCACTGTCGGCGCATAGTCAGACTTGTACTTTTCGACGATCTCGGTCACCTCAATCAGCTTGTCATCCCACGCGTTCTGCGGGATCACCGTCCCGTCGGCGCCGTCGTAAGAAATGACATCCGGCACATTTCCGCTGGTGATCGCCGAGACGACCTTCTGGCCCAGCGGCCCGAACGGCAGGACGCTGAGCTCGACTCTGTCGCCGCTCTGTTTCTCGTACTCGGCCACGAGCTGCTTGATGGCCGTATCCTCTTCGGGGACGAACCCCTGCGTCCACCATGCCGTTATGGTTTTCGCCGCCGCATTCGCGATGTGGGGACGACTCAGCGTTCCCGCTGCTGCAACGCCAAGTGACGCCTGCAACACCGAGCGCCTGCTCAGTGCGTTCATGTTGGTTCGCTCCCTGTGTGCCCAGTTCGGGCTGTTCGTGCCGTTGTCGGCCGACTTCTACAGTTGCGGGAATTCAGAACGCGCGCTCGGGCGCTTGTCAAACCAACAAGTACGTGAAGTTGTCAGGACGCGATGCGCATCGCTGTCGGGAATTACCCCTCCGCTGCCATCCGCCGCGCGGCGGCTTCTTCCGCCGAAGCGATACCGCCATGCGCCGCAGACCAGGCAACCGGGTCCTCCAGGAAACGTCGCACCTCCTTAAGCGCCGATTCCTCGAAATACGGCTGGTCGGCGCACGCCTCCAGCACATCCCACCACGTGCACAGATGATGCAGCGCCACGTCCATACGCGCCAGCGTCTCGAACGCGCCGGGAAACACACCATAAAAGAACACGACAAACGCATGGTTCACGATCGCACCCGCGTCGCGCAGCGATTGCGCGAAGCGGACCTTCGACTGCCCGTCGGTGGTCAGATCCTCGACCAGCAGCGTGCGGCGTCCTTCCGGCACGTCGCCTTCGATCAGCGCATTACGGCCAAAGCCCTTCGCCTTCTTGCGGACATAGGCCATCGGGGCGGCCATGCGATCGGCGATCCACGCAGCGAAGGGGATGCCGGCCGTCTCGCCGCCGGCGACCACTTCGATCGTCTCGTAGCCGATGTGCCGGTGGATTTTTTCCACTGCGAGCGCGCAGATGCGCGAACGCACCCGGGGGTAATAGATGATCCGCCGGCAGTCGATGTAGACCGGCGATGCCCAGCCCGAGGTGAACGTATAGGGTTGTTCCGGCCGGAAATTGATCGCGTCGATTTCCAGCAGCATGCGCGCCGTGTTGAGGGCCGCGTCGCGGTCCCACAGCGTCTCGGCCGTCTTCGGCAGGGCGGGGGCTGGCTTGGCCATGTCTTCCGAGTCCTCTATCTGACCAGCGATCACTGATAACTGACCACCGACGAAGGAACCAGTCCCATGGCCCGCACCCATCGCATCGCGGTCATCCCCGGCGACGGCATCGGCAAGGAGACCGTGCCCGAGAGCATCAAGGTGCTGGACGCCGCTTCGCGCCGCTTCGG
>JASHVB010000307.1 GCA_030039695.1 Acetobacteraceae bacterium | reverse complement strand
GAGAACGATCGGGGGAGGCCGGTGAGCACGTCGCGGCTACCCTGCAAATGCCAGTCGTTGGCAACCATGCTGAATGTCCGGTTCCTGGATCGTCTGGGAGGCCGAGCTATGACGGATCTGGGTCGGAAGCGGACTCGGGCAAGCAACTCCCGGCAACGGAGGTGTTCGACCCCGCCGAAACATGAGTAGACGCGAGCGAGCCGTTCGGGTCGAGGTCAGACCGGCTACGCCATCTCGTGTATCATGGCGTGACCATGACGATCTCTCCGAACGGCATCGTTCGGCCGTGTTGTGGTGTTAGCCAGATTACGGGAAGGCCCGGGTCGTCTGGCTGGTCGCTGGAGTCCAAATCGGTGGCATAAACGATTGCGCTGAAATCGAGGCCCGAGCCCGCGATCCAGTCGAATGCAGGCTGAAATTTGGTGCCGCCGCGACCACGTACCGCGATGCGCTCGAATGTGTCGCCGGGCTGAAGGTACTCGACGTGCCGCACCCTGGCGTCGCACTGAATGAGGGCAATTTCGTCGGGGCTTGTCTCCTCGAGGATGCCAAGTACCTCGGCGGTGTATACCGCGAGCTCACGTTCGGAGATCGAGCCTGAGGTGTCGAGGACAAACGCGACCCGGCCAGGTCCGATGCGGCGCCAGCCCGGCAGATAAAGCCCGTGCTGGACGAAGCGCCGGTTTGGCCGCGTCCAGCTCACCTCGCACCGGAGTAATCCGTCAAAGCTGATCCGGAATCTGTCGTGCCAGTCCGTGTAGTCGGTCGCTGTCTCGATTATCTCCTGGAGTGCTGCGCTGAATCTGCCGGCGCGCCTTGCTGCTGCGGCGGCCTGACGGATGCGGACATCGAGTTCATGGGTGGCTTGATGCTGCTGCGCGGGGCTGAGGGCCTGTCCGTTTGGTGCCCGAAGGTCGCGGACCTCGCCCCAATGGCGGGCGGCGGCGAGTTGGTCGTCCGTGTTGACGCCACCATTGGCAGTGCCGTCCGATTGGCCTTCTTGCCGGGCGGGGGTTTCATTTGAAGGCGTATTGTTTTGTGCAGTTGACGTTCCGTCTCCTTGGTTCCCGGTTGTTTGCGGCTGAGGGAGACTGGACTGCTGAGTATCCCGTTCTTCAAGGAGTCGCGCGTAGATGGTCTCGGTCGGCAGTCCTGCGTAGCACCGCTCCCGGTCAAACACACCCTCGGCGGGCAGGAGGTAGTTGTCTTCTATCAGAAGCCGGTTGATCAGAAGATCGGCGGCCGTGTTCCACACTTGGGGATCTCGTTCACCTCGCCTCAGGTGATGCTTATTGACGACGTGGAGGACTTCGTGAGCGATGACGCCCATCGTCTTCTCGATTCCGAGTTCCTCGCACCAGTACGGGTTGAACCAGGCGTGGCGGCCATCTGTGGCCATCGTGCCGATTGTCGGTGCGTTGACCCAGTTGAGTCCGAGCGCGATGGAGCCGATGAACGGTGCCCGGGCCAGGAGCCGGGCGCGTGCCTTCGTGATGATGAGGGGGAGCGGTGTCATGGTTTCCTCACGCGAACGCGCCCTGCATACGCTTCAGGATGGCATCTGCCTCGTCTGCGACGCTTTCTCGTAGCGCCGCTGAGCTGCGGAGTTCCTCCGGATCGTGCATCGTGAGGTGGCGCTCTATTTCGGTGCACAGCTCGGCGATGCGGGGATCGTCCATGAGGTTAAGCGCCGGCGCGAGGCGCACGATGGCGCGCACATTCTCGACCAGGCTGTCGCGAAACGGATGCTGGACTTTGCCGGCCGACGTGCGGCGGAACAGGCGCAGCCGGCTTGCCATGTGCGCGACCGGCCCCTGGAGACGATCAAGCAGCGATCGCACCGCGTCATTCACCGTGCCGCGAAGGGCCTGTTCGGCGTTGCGCCGCACGGCAGCGATTTCGTCATCGGCAAGGTTGACCCGGAAATCTTCTGCGCTTGGGACCGGGAGGTAGGTGAGTTTGACGCCGAAGCGTTCCTTGAGACGGCTGACGGGAGGATAGTCGGATTCGCTGTAGGCATTCCCAAGGCGCCGCTCGGCTTCGTGCTTGATCTCCGGATATGCCGCGATGAATGCGTCGACGGCTGCGTCGAACTGCCGGGTGGGTGCGGCCATGGCCTCGGTGAACGCCACGAAGCCGGATCCTTTGAGGATGCGAGTGCCGTCGTCCATCCACGGAAGCGTGCGTTCGTTGACGGTCTGGCGCAGAGCTCTCTCCGCGGTTTGAACACCGCCGATGTGCTCGCCGAGCAGGCTCTTGTTGGCGCGGACGGCGTTATCCTCGGCGCCCTTCATCGTGCAGATCTCGCGGGTGATGGCGCGATCGCGCTTTTCGCCGGTCCAGACCCGTACGGTTGTGTTGACCAGGAGAGCGCGTGCCGAAATGTCCACATCCATGATGGACCTCCGATGGATGGAAGTTTTGGGATGTCGGGAAGACCGTTCTGTCTTTCCGTGCAGCTTTCACCGTGGGGCTAGTGCGGGCGAACGGGGGCAAGGGCGCGCGTCGCTTTCTTGCGCGGGGGAGCGCGAGCGACGGATCCTTGCCCCCGATTGGTGGCAGTGGCAGGCTCTTGATGGCGTTATTTCAGTGACCGCTGAGCAGATCGCCGTGTGCTGCGGCCCAGCTTTGATAGGCACTGGTAACCATGAGTGCAGGATCGCGTGCGGTTGCATCGATCACGCAGACGACCGCGAATTCTTGTTCAGGCAGGCGGTTGAGATATCGGATGATGGCCGGAAACGCTGCTGGGTTAGCGCGGTAGCTGAGCGCGCCCATCAGCGCATAGTTGGTCATCGGATCGGTCGGTATGGTCCCGTTGTCGGGATCGGCGATGATGGCATCGACGTCAGGAAGCGTCTTGTAGATGTCGCAGAAGCCGGCGAAGTCCGCTCCGGCGCTGTCGCCGACCAGTCCGTCCATGCACGCGCGTTTCAGGTGGGCGGGAAGATCCAGACGCAGCGCTTGGTGGCACGCGGTCCAGCTGCGCGGTGTTGGGTACGCATTGTCGGTTGGCGAGAATTTGTGATGATACTCCTGAGCGCGGTAGCGATTGTACGCAATCAATAGTGGGTCGAGACTGCGCGCGCTCGCATACTTGGCCCACCTGTTGGCATCCGCGTTGATGTAAAAGTGCATCAGGCGGTTGCGAACGTGACTGGGCATAGTGGTTGTGCCGGCGCGGTTGTGTTGATGGTTGCCGGCGCAAACGACCATCCAGGTTGCTGGCAATTTATGCTCGCCGATGCGGTGTTCGCGGATGAGGGTTGCTGCAATGTTCAGATTCGAGATTCCGGCTTGTGGAAGCTCGTCGAGATAGAGGATGCCCTGGCCGTCGATCGGCATCCAATCCGGACGGCAACGAATTGTCCGGCCATTCTTCGTCCAAGGCATGCCGCCGAGATCGGCGGGATCGCGTGTCACCAGATCGGCATAGATGAGTTCCAGGCCGAGGCTTTCGGCAACGGCCTCAGCGATGTCGGTTTTACCGAGACCGGGGTCTCCCCACGCCATGGGCACGAGATAGTCTTTCAGGGGAGCACCGTCGGTGTGTAGCCGGAGGTTGTGCCGGATGACAGCGGTCAACACGCTTGCGAATTCCGGGATGTTCATCGGGTGCCCTCTTGCTTCTGGGAATTGTCGATCACCCGATCGCATCCCCGCGCCTGGCCGGCTGGGGCAAGGGCGCGCTTAGCGCGAGGCCGAAGGCCGGTCCCTTGCGGCGGCCGTGCCATGGCGTGGGAAACCATCCTTTATCGAAGCGCCGCCACGAATGTTCCTGCTTGCTATCAGTCGAGGATTTCGGCAGCGATGCGTCCATAATGGGCAGATTGTCTTGGCGATCTGTGCAGTGAGGGGACAAGGCGGTACGCTCAGAAACTGAAAACCGCAAAACAAGTGGAGGGGATTGAATGATCGTGTGCGGCGATGCCCACTAAATCGATGAGGGTCCAAACCCGTCATACTATCAGCACCGTGAC
>JASHVB010000306.1 GCA_030039695.1 Acetobacteraceae bacterium | reverse complement strand
GAAGTGAAGCGCCAGCTTGATGTTGTGGATAAACGCCTCGCGGAGACTGAATATCTTTCTGGCTCCACTTACACCATCGCCGACATGGCAGTATTCCCTTGGTACGGCGGGCTGGTAAAGGGCTGGAGCTACGACGCCGCCGAATTTCTGCAAGTGCAGGACTATAAGCACGTCCAACGGTGGGCAGACACCATTCTCGAGCGCCCGGCTGTGCGGCGTGGGCGAATGGTCAACCGTGTACGTGGCGAGCTATCGAGCCAACTCCACGAGCGTCACGACGCCAGCGACTTTGAGACCAAGACGCAGGACAAGCTGACGACCGCCGCGTAAGGGGCCGTCGCGCGACATCTACGCCCACGACTTAGCCGACCATCCAACAACATAGGACAGGGAAATGACCGAGACTCTCTCAGAGCAGCTAGCCGACTATCGTGCGGGTTGGCGGGCTCGAGTGCCCGCCAACCGCCAGGCATCGATGGATCAGCACGTCGCGCATCTCGCGGCATCGGGTATCGCCCGCAGCGCCAAGCAGGTCGGCGATCGGGCGCCGGGCATTCGCCTGCACGATCAGCATGGCAAGATCTTCGATGTCGCAACCTTGCTGGCCAAGGTGCCCGTCGTCGTCACATTCTATCGAGGCGGTTGGTGCCCTTTCTGCAATCTGGAACTCAAAGCCTACCAGGCCGTGTTGCCCCGCATCGCGGCGGCCGGGGCAAGCATTGTGGCGATCAGCCCGGAAAAACCCGACGACACCGTGAGCACGGCCGAGAAAAACGCCCTGAGCTTTCCTGTTCTCAGCGATGTCGGCCTAGCGGTGGGAAAGGCATTTGGCGTCGTCTACGCCTTCACCGATGATCTTCGCGGGGTCTATGAAGGTTTCAAGCTGGATATCCCGGCGAAGAATGCCGCGCCGGACGACTGGTCATTGCCGCTGTCAGCGACGTACGTGATTGGCGCGGACGGCGTGGTTCTGTTTGCCGATACTCGCGTCGATTACCGGGAACGGACAGATCCGTTGGACGTGCTACGGGTTCTGGAGCACCGCGCGGCAGCAGAATAAACACGCCAATCCCGACGATGCCGTGCAACGATTGGCTTCGTGCGGCATTCGGGCGCGTCGCCGCTAAGCCTCCATGTGGGTTTCAGTCAGTCGCGCTGACCGCCGCTGTTTAGCCCATTGTGGGGCTGCTATCAAGCGAGCCACGAGGCCAGAGCGTGAACAATCGTAACCATGCGCGCCACCTGCGTGGGACTTCTGACATGGCCACTGATCGCGGCGAGAGCCTGGGGTGATAATGTCGGCAATGTCGGACGAAGATGCACCATGCGCGCACCTTCGGTGTCACTGAGGTCAATCAGTCGGGCGTTCGCCTCATCGATCAAGCCGTGCGATTGCAGCGGCCCGAACGCGCAGTGGATCAAGGCGAGAAGGGCGGGCCAATGCGCTGAATGACGCCAAAGCGTTTGCAATCCCTGCTTGGATACCTTGCGTACCGAAGGCATTCACACGTCGAATGATATCCCAGGTATCGCCGGCAATCGCCTCCCGCGGTAGTAACGGCGGCAGTGGCGGCCACTGTGCCGGCGATGCCTCGAAAGCCGTCATAAGCACAGCACCCGATTCCGTCGTCGTCGGTGCGATGAATGCTGCAAACGCCATCAAGTTCAGACCGTTGGACCGGTTATAGGCAGCGGTGACAGCTTGCGCCGTGCGGACATCGCCTTCCGTCGTGCCGATGCAAGCTAACGCGGTCGGCGCGAGCGGCTCCGGACTCGCCAGATCAGCTGCGGTGATGCTGCGTGCAAGCGCTCGCTCGGGTTAACCACTCTCGTAGATCGGCTTCGCGGCGTCCCAAGCGGAGCGCAGGCTGGCACCCATGCCGGCGAGTCCACGCCAGATCGAGGTGACCACCGGAATGTGCATAGTCAAGCAGGACTCGGCAAAGACCAGAGCAGTTTGTCCAACAGCCGCCGACTCATCGGTCGCAGTGACAGGGTCGTACGTGAAATCCGACCTCATGCTCCCAACTTTCCGACAAGTTCGGGGAAGCTTGCAACAACGATGTCGTGTCTTGGGTCTGGTTCTGGGTCGGGTGGGCCGTCCGCTCCCCATTCGTCGGGGCGACGCACAAAGGCCGTTCGATAGCCGCAGGCCCTGGCCGCGTTGAGGTCGAAGTTATGGCAGGCGACCATGCAGCATTCGCTGGGGTCGAGCTGAAGGAACTTCGCGCACGTCTTGTAGGCTTCCGGCAGGACTTTGTATTTGCCAATCGCCTCACAAGAGACCACGGCATCCCAGGACACGCCATTCTTCGTGGAAGTGTTCATGACGATCCGAAAGCTCAGCAGCGTGAATGAGACGCACATGAACTTTCTGCGCAGGCGTATGAGCGCTTCGGGAAAGTCAGGCCAGCATTGCAGGCTGTGGATCGTATCCCACCGCAAAAGGCGACGCTCGTCCTTGGTGAATACGTCGAGCCCGTTGTCAGCAAGTACCTGGTCAAGAGCCTCACGATGAGCATCGTCGAACGTTATTGTCGCTGGCGCGTGTTCGCCGTGGTTCACGATAAGTTTGAGGGATCGGCGGCGGAATTCATTGGCAAGGCCCACCCAATCTCGCTCGATGCCGTGCCGGCTGCCGATGGCCGCAAGGGCCGTCCGCATTCCCGTATGCCAGTCAAGGATGGTGCCCCCGGTGTCGAAGCAAAGCGCCTTGATGTTGGTTGTGTCCATGACCTCTCCACCCCCTTTGAGAAGCACACAGCCCAGCAGCCTGCTTATCTCCGCTTACGCGCCGCGTTTCAGGCCAAGACCTCCGGATGTTTCGGCTGCCACCCTCGCCATCCGCTGTGCATGATTTCTCCCCCCGCCGATTGAGACTGGCCGAAAGGCAGGCTTCCGTCTCCGGCGCTTCCCATTATGGTCCGCGCGTACTAAATGCAACGCAGTGAGATCAGCCACCGCTGCTCCCCACTTCCGATATGGGCATGAAGGGCCGGATCGTGGGCGATGTCACATTTGGACGCGAACCCGGTGAACGAGAAGTCTCAAGCCAGAGCTATCCGACCGTGACGCCGTTCGCCGAGATCTTTGCGCGTGTGGTGACACGGAAAGGCAGCGAAGCGGCACTCGAGCGAATCCTCGCGACGACGGCGCTGCGGTCGCCAGCGGAGATCCCATCGACGCCAGACGGTCGAATCCTGCCCGAGATGACGCGACCTATCTTTTACGCCGGCTTCTCATCGAAAGTGATCGACGACAAGCGGCCGGCTTTCGAGGCCGGCTTCGACGGATTTGATCCGAATGCGTGTGCCTTTATCTCGGAGGAACATTTCGACCGGCGGCTGCAGGACTGCAGGATCGTGCGCAACGCCGCCAAGATCAAGGCCGTTCAGATCAATGCCCAATTTCTCTTGGGTCTGGAGACGGGGCACGGGAGTGCTGCCCGATTCTTCGCGAACTGGGCCGACACAGACCATGTTGGCCTTCTGGACGTCTTGAAAAAGCGCGCCAACCACCTCGGCGGCGATGCCGCTGGTCGTTGTCTTCGAGGTATTGGCAAGCCGACTTTCATCACGTCTCCGGACATGGTGGCAGCGCTGATCCGGGAAGGCGTCATCGATCGGGCACCGACGGGCAACCGTGACTTGGCGACCATACAGGCTACGCTCAACAGATGGTCCTCGGAATCGCGGCGGGATTCGACGGCCATCAGCCGCATCGTCGCCATGAGCGTGGATTCGTCGGAGACGGCGGCTTCCGGCCACCGCTCTCGTCGGCAACCGACATGACCAGAGCCCCTTTGCGTCTGGAGTATGAGGCGCGGGTGATGGCGTTGCGTGGCCGGGCGGACGCAATGCGTCGGGACGGTTCGCCACCGGAGGCAATCGCCAGGGTCATGCACGCGCCACGCAGGCAGCTCTGCCAGGCTTTCAAGGAACAGACGCCAGAGCCGCAGCGCACACGAATCTTCGAGAGAACGCGAGCCGTTTATGGCGATCCGCTCGGTCCCAGCGTTGAATTCTTAAGGCTTCAGGGGAAGAGCTGGGAGCACATCATCGAGTCCGCTTCTCGACCAGGACGCCCTCCTAAGGAGGACTCGTGCTCAAGTGGCGTTGGGGAGGCTTGATATGGTCAAAGCACCGTTGACCCTGCACTCGATTCAAACCAGGGCGGTGGAAGTTCCCATGGCGAAGCCTTTAGGCACGAGTGCCCAGACCATGGATTCCGCGCCGATCCTTTTAATTGACATGCAAACCGAGGAAGGAATCGTCGGGCGTGCCTATCTTTTCTGTTACACGCGGATGGTACCCGGGCTGATTGCGACCGTGCTGACGGATATCGCAGATGCGCTGCAGGGCGAACGCATCGCACCGGTCGATTTCTCGAGCCGCCTTCCGCAACGATATCGACTACTGGGCGCCCAGGGAGTCGTCCGCATGGCGTTGGCCGGGTTCGACGTCGCGTGCTGGGACGGGTTATCCCAGGCCGCAGGGTTGCCGCTCGCCAGCTACATCGGGTCGCAACCGCGGCCGATCCTAGCCTATAACAGCAACGGGCTCGGCTTTATGCCTCCGGAACAGGCGGCCGACGAAGCCGAGGAGCTCCTGGCACAGGGATTTCGCGCGATGAAGCTGCGCCTCGGGCGGCCGACGGCGGAAGAGGACCTGGCCGTCGTGCGAGCG
>JASHVB010000305.1 GCA_030039695.1 Acetobacteraceae bacterium | reverse complement strand
CTCTGGCACGACGGCATCGGCCTTTGCATGCTGACCAGGAGATTGGAACGTGGTCAGTTCATCTGGCCGATGACTAGCACGGGCACGGTTATGCTGTCGGCCGTTGAATTATTGACTCTTCTCGAAGGCTAACAGGAATATTCCCCCTTGTGAGTCTGACGAATCGTTGGCCGAGGTGATCCAGGTTCTGGATCCGTACCATCCTCTCTATGGGCGATCCTTCCGTGTGATCCGCCGTTCGACCCATCGAGGTGGCAATCGTCCACCATCATACGAAGTCGAGCATCCAGGGGGAACACATCTATTGGTCCCCATATCTGTAACTGTGCCTCGAGAAGCGAATGCGAATCAGACCAAGTTGTGTATAGATGCGCTTCGTGATCTGATATCGGCGACGGAATGTCTAGAACGCTATGAACGTAGATCCGAAGGATCTTTGGGCGTTGCTGCCACCGGCTCTGCGCCGCCAGATCGTCGACGACGTCGCCGCAGTCCTGGCGGAGGTCTCTCGTGAAGTCCGAACTGGTCACGTCGACGCATCTGTCCCGCAAGGCAGTTGTCTATATCCGGCAGTCGACGCCTCACCAGATGGTGACCAACCAGGAAAGCCTGCGGCTCCAATACGCGCTTCGCCAGCGCGCTCGGGAACTCGGATGGCATGAGTCCGACATTGATGTGATCGATGCGGATCTCGGGCTGAGTGGCGCGTCTACGATGCAGCGGAGTGGCTTTAAGGAGCTTGTCGGCCGGGTTGGACTGGGCGAAGTGGGGCTGATTCTGTCAATCGACGTGACGCGTCTGGCACGCAACTGCTCCGACTGGTATCCGCTCTTGGACATTTGTGGCGTGCGTGACTGCCTCATCGCCGATCGAGACGGTGTGTACGATCCTGGTAGCCCCAACGGGCGCCTGCTGCTTGGCCTGAAGGGGTCGATCTCTGAACTCGAACTGCACACGATCCGCAGTCGACTGACCGCCGGCCTCCTCGCCAAAGCCACGCGCGGCGAGCTGGCGCTCATGCTGCCAACCGGGCTCATCCGCGATCCGAGCGGTGTGGTCGTCAAGGACCCCGACATGGCGGTTCAGGAACGGCTGGGGCTTGTGTTCGAGATGTTCCTGAAGTTCCGCACCGTGGCCAAGGTCATGCGGGTGTTGAACCATCGGGGTCTCGACCTTCCGCGCCGCGATCAGCATGGCAATCTGCGGTGGGCACGAGCGACCGTCACGGCCGTCGTGATGATCCTGAAGAATCCTGCCTACGCCGGCGCCTTTGTCTATGGACGGACCCGCATGCGTGCACTCGTGCGCGAAGGCTCCGTACCGTCAAAGGTGGCGCGGCCGATGGAGGAATGGCGCATTGTCGTGAAGGGCCGTTATCCTGGCTATATCGACTGGCCGACCTATGAAAAAATCCGCGCTATTCTAACGGACAACCGGGCCGAGTACATGCAAAACAAGACACGAGGAGCGCCTCGCAACGGCGAGCTTTTGCTGCACGGCATCGTGTGGTGTGCGCGATGCGGTCACAAGATGCTGGTCCGCTATAAGGGCGGTGGGGCATATGTGTGCAATCATCTTCACGTCCAGAGGGGTTTACCGACCTGCCAGCATGTACGCGCCGCACGCATCGATGCCGCCGTGGCGGATGCGTTCCTGACCGCGCTGGCTCCCGCCGAGCTGGACGCGCTCTCGAGAGCGCGCCGGGTCCAGCAGCAGGTGGATACCGCGCTGCGCACCAGTGCCGAGCGCGAGCTCGAGCGGAAGCGGTACGCTGCCGCGCTGGCCGAGCGTCAGTTCAACCGTGTCGATCCCGACAATCGTCTCGTCGCCGACGAACTTGAGCGACGCTGGGAAGCCGCCTTGCAAGAAGTTCGAATGGCCGAGGAGGCGCTCGCGCAGCAAGCCGCTCCCCCCGCCATCGCTCAAATGGTGCTGGGCAAGGCTCTGAGCGGCAAGGTTGTCAGCCTCGCCGGTCGCTTACCCCAGATCTGGACGGACGAAGCCACGACTGACGCTCAGCGCAAGGCACTGTTGCGGTGTCTCGTCGACAAGGTCGTGCTCGAGCGCGGCGAGCATGACGTCGCTCTGGTCAGGATCGTGTGGCGCGGTGGCGCGGTGACTGATCTTGAAGTGAAATTGAAGGTCAACTCCATTGCCAGGCTGACACGAGGCATGGAAATGCGCGACCGGGTGCTCGATCTCGTCCGCGACGGTGTGCCCGATCACGAGATCGCCACTGTCCTCACTCGCGAAGGCCATCGCTCTGCCAACTGCCCGGACAGGCTGCCGCTGATCACCGTGCAGAAGATCCGACGCGATGCCGGCCTCAAGCCGTCTGCGCCACGCAATCGGTGGACACATGATCCCGGTCTGCTAACTGCTCCAGAGTTGGCTACACGGCTGAATATACCCGTGAACTGGCTCTATGTGCAGATCAGGCAGAAGCGTCTCCTGTTGGATCAACCGCCGAGCGGGGCTTACCTTTTCCAGGACGCTCCAGCGGTCCTCGATGCCATCAGAAACCTGCGGAACCAAACCATCACCCACCTTGACCTCAGAATCTATCAGCCTCACCAGGAGGGGCATCAACATGCGTAATCGCTGGAAGGCCTGGAGTGGCGCGCGACGGCACGCAATCTACGACCTGAACTGGCGGGCTGATTTGCCGCTGATCACGGGAGATTCATTAGCGGCGACGCGACGGCGCGCGTCATCATCTTCGTGTTATGCAGATCGACCTCGCGGCCCTGCCTGACGATCCGAACGTGCTGCAGCAAATGCTGCGGGAGGTGGTGCCTG
>JASHVB010000304.1 GCA_030039695.1 Acetobacteraceae bacterium | reverse complement strand
GCCGGGTGCATAATGGCTCCGACCAGCAGCCCGATTGTGTCGGTGACAATATGCCTCTTCCGGCCGTTCACCTTCTTACCCGCATCATAGCCACGCGGGCCGCCGGCCTCGGTCGTTTTTGCCGATTGGCTGTCGATCACCCCGGCGGAGGGACTGGCCTCACGTCCTGCGGCTTCTCGTGCGGCCATCAGCAACGCGTGGTTGATCCTCTGCCAACGTCCCTCGGCGCGCCAAGTATAGAAATACCGCTGAACCGTGGTGAACGGCGGAAAATCACCTGGCAGCATCCGCCTGGCAACCGGTTTGGGCAATATAGAACATGGCGCTCACGAGTTCGCGCAAACTGGTCCCATGCGGTCGGCCGCATCCGGCTGGGGACGGCATGAACGGCTCGATCACGGCCCATTCGGCATCCGTCGTGTCATTCGGCATCTGGTCGTGTCACTTGCATAGCGTAGTCCATCACGCCGATACTTCCGGCGCGTGATCTTCGTTGAGGCCACGATGAACTCCCGTCGTCTTCGCAAACACGAGAGAATCGTGACTGGCGGGATCACGCAACCGCCCGCCGATCACCTGAGATGACGCACAATTCCATTGCTAATACGATTCGGGTCAGCCCCTCAGACCGGTAGGTGCAGCAACTACGGATTTCACGTGTCACCCGGCGAGGCTTGTGTCGCCACCACCACCGGTACGGACGATGCTAACGGCTCGCGAGAGCCGACGGGGTTGAGCCAAAAATTTCCTGCGAATCACGGGGAATCACGCTACATGGCGAGCGGACATCTGTCCATGAGGAGGATTGCCATGCGTCGGTTTTTGCTAGCTGCGGTTGGTCTAGGGGCTCTCCTCCTGCCCAATGTTGCATGCGCGCAAACAGAGCAACAGACGCTCGTCGACCGCGCGACGCTTGTCATGCAGGAGATGATGACCCAGCCCGGCTCGCAGAACGCGCAGTTCGAGTTGCGGCGCGCCCGGGCGGTGATGATCTGTCCGCGCATGTTCAAGGCGGGGTTCTTCTTCGGCGGCGAGGGCGGCGATTGCGTGCTGGTGTCGCGCGCCGGCAACGGTACATGGTCCTATCCCGCCTTTTATGGCATGGGCAGCGGCAGCTTTGGGTTCCAGATCGGCATCCAAGACAGCGCGGTACTGATGATCATCCTGACTGATCGTGGGCTGAACGCGGTGTTGGACAGTCAGTTCAAATTAGGTGCCAATGCCACGATCGCTGTTGCGACGATCGGCGGCGGCGTGCAAGGCGCAACGACTGCCGCGGTGGGTGCGGATATTGTCGCCTTCGTCGACGCACGTGGCCTGTATGGCGGCGTGACCCTGGAGGGCAGCATCATGCCGAGCAAAAGCAGTTGGAACGCCGCGTATTACGGCCAGCCGTACTCTGGGCGACAGATCGTGATTCAGATGGCGGCGGCCAATCCCGGTGCGGATCCGCTACGGCAGATGCTGACACAGTTTGGCACGGTACCGGTGATACAGGCTGCGACGCCCTCTCCATTGCCTCCTCCGCCGCCGGTCGTAGAGGGCGCCGCGCAGACCGGATCAAGCTACGCGCCTGCCTATCCGACGGTTGGTCAGTACCGCGGTGATGGGCAGCCAGTAGAACTCGCGCCACCATCCTCGGCACCGGTGCAGCAACAGAGTCTCCCGCCACTTGGCGTGCCGCGATAGGTTTGGATGCGCCTTGGCGGACACACACCGAACATTCGAGCCAACCGCGCCGCGGTCCCTCCGCCCTGAGACAACCGCCTTCGTGTCATGTTGCCATTTGGAAGGTTCTGGCGCACATTTGGTGAAGGCGCTGTGCCAACGGCAGCGGTAAGTCCTGATTCGACGAGGACTTCTCTCTCTCGATGGCCTACCCGAGAACATTCACCCCCTCCGGGCGATCGACCTGGATTTCTCGCCAAGATCAGAAGATTAGCGTTCTGTTCGAGCACTACTCTACGGACATGAAACAGAATTTACTAACGTCACCATTTTCGGGTATCCGGTTTGCGGCGGCGGCTGACGGCGTGCGGATGTCAGCTTGTATCGTCAGCCCGGCACCGCTCGTATCAACGGAGGCTGTAGGATCTGTCGATCCAGGGCGACCGGTAATGATCACGATCACGGTTGGTCGATGGCAATGCCGGAACACGGAATGCGGCCAGTCCATCTTCACTGACCGACTGCCTGGGATCGTCGCTCCTCGTGCGCGATAGACACGGCGTGCGGCTGGCATTTCGTGCCTGCTTGGTCACGGGGTTGATGGGCGGCTGGGTGCAAGACTCGCCGCCCGCCTGCGCTTTGCCGATAGGAGCCATCAGAAACGACGGCGAAGGTCTTCGTCAGGACAACTTTGAGGATCGCTTTCTCAGCTTTTTCTTTGCTGCTTTATGAGGTTGTACAGCTAGTGTCTGCAATCTGACTCGATTCTTCTCTGGCAATCTTCGAACTGTTGCTTGACCTCTCTGTCTAACTCGAGTTGGACACCATGGATCGGCAAGCATTTGATCCATAACGTGAATCGGGAAAAATCAGGCT
>JASHVB010000303.1 GCA_030039695.1 Acetobacteraceae bacterium | reverse complement strand
CTCGCGGCCGTATACCTTCCAGGCATGCTGGAAATAGCCGAGCTCGCCGTCCGGCTGGACGTAATCGCGCAGCGATGACCCGCCGGCGGCGATCGCCTCCCGCAATGTCTCGCGGATCGCCGGCACCAGCCGGCCGGCGCGCGCGCCTGGCACGGTGTGGGCCGAGCGCAGAGGCGACAGGCGCGCCCGGAATAATGCCTCGCAGACATAAATGTTGCCGAGTCCGGCGACGACCTTCTGATCGAGCAGCGCCGCCTTGATCGGAGTTTTTTTACCGGCGAGCGCAACCGAGAGACCGGTCGGTGTGAACGCCAACTCCAGCGGCTCCGGGCCGAGCTCAGCCAGCAGCCGGTGTTCCGCCTCGCGCGCTGTCGGCAGCAGATCGACCGACCCGAATCGCCGTGGGTCGACGAAGCCGATGCGCCAGCCATCGTCGGTTTCCAACACCAGGTGCTCGTGCAGTGTCGGCTCGGTCGCCTGCGAGTTGGAGCCGACGGGCGTTACCACCATGCGCCCGGACATGCCGAGATGCAGCAGTACAGAATCGCCGCCATCGAGCCGCATCAGGATGTATTTGCCGCGCCGGCCGAAACCGGTGACCTGTGCGCCGGTCAGGCGCTGCTGCAGGCCGGCGGGTAGTTGCCAGCGCAGGTCGGGGCGGCGCACCGCGGCGGATGCGATCCGACGGCCCTCCAGGCGTGCCTGCAGGCCTCGCATCACGGTCTCGACTTCGGGGAGTTCCGGCATGGGGGCGCGGCAAGCTATACATGGCGCCAATGAGCGACAAGCCCGTCAGCAAGCCGACCACCGATTTCGGTTTCCGTCGCGTACCGCGTACGGAGAAGTCGGGGATGGTGCGCGCGGTGTTTGACAGTGTCGCGCCGCGCTACGATCTGATGAACGACCTGATGTCGCTGGGGATTCATCGCGTATGGAAGCGGATCTTCGTCACTGCACTGGATCCGCGGCCGCGCGATATGCTGCTCGATCTGGCGGGCGGGACGGGTGACATCAGTTTCGGCTGGCTGGCGCAGGGTGGCGGACCAGTGCTGCTATCCGATGTCAACCCCTCAATGCTGATCGTGGCGCGGGACCGGGCGATCCAGAACGCGAGGGTCGGTGCGCTGTCGCTTCTGGTGGCCGATGCCGAGTGTCTGCCCCTGCCTGCTCGCTGCGTAGATCGTGTGTCGATCGCCTTCGGACTGCGCAATTGCACCGATAAGGACGCCGTGCTGCGTGAGGCACGGCGTGTGCTGAAGCCGGGCGGCCGATTCTGCTGCCTGGAATTCTCGCGCATGCGGGTGGCGGCGCTGATGCCGCTGTACGACGCGTGGAGCTTCAAGGTCCTCCCCCGCCTGGGACGCATGGTGGCGAAGGACGAAGCGAGCTATCAGTATCTGGCGGAAAGCATCCGCACCTTTCCGGACCAGGCGCAATTGGCGGAAATGTTGCGGGATGCGGGATTTGCGCGTGTGAGTGTGCGGAATTTATCAGGTGGGATCGCGGCGATTCATGCGGCATGGCGGGTCTGACAATCCCTCTCCCGCGTCGCTGCGCGGCCCGGGCGCCCCCGCGAAGCGGGAGAGGTAATAGATGCGCGTCCTCCTCATCATCTCCGGCGGCATCGCAGCCTATAAGTCGCTTGAGCTGATCCGCCTGCTCCGCGGCCACGACCACACAGTGACCTGCGTTCTGACCGGCAACGGCGGGCACTTCGTCACCCCCCTTTCCCTCCAGGCCCTCAGCGAAGCAAAAGTCTACACAGACCTGTTCTCGCTGACCGACGAAAGCGAAATGGGCCACATTCAGCTTTCGCGCAGCGCGGACCTCGTCGTGGTTGCACCTGCCTCTGCCGATATCCTGGCGAAAATGGCTGCCGGACTCGCCGATGATCTCGCATCGACCGTGTTACTCGCAACCGACAAGCCAGTGCTCGCCGCACCAGCGATGAACGTCCGCATGTGGCTCCACGCCGCAACGCAAGACAACGTGACCCGGCTGGCTGCGCGCGGCGTGCGGTTCGTTGGCCCTGACGAAGGCCCGATGGCGTGCAATGAGTTCGGCCCTGGCCGGCTGGCCGAGCCGCCGGCTATCCTCGCCGCTATCGAAACGTTCTTCAACCGGCCGAGGCCGCTTTCGGGCCGACACGTGCTGATCACCAGCGGACCAACGCACGAACCGATCGATCCGGTCCGCTACATCGCCAACCGGTCGTCCGGCCGCCAGGGCCACGCAATTGCCGCCGCGGTGGCGGCGCTGGGCGCGCGTGTGACGTTGGTCAGCGGCCCCGTGAGCGTTGCCACGCCCGCCGGCGTAACGATCCACCGTGTGGAAACCGCGACGCAGATGCTCGATGCGTGCCGCACCGCGCTGCCTGCAGATGTGGCGATCTTCGCTGCGGCCGTCGCCGACTGGCGCGTGGCGAACGCCGTCGGCGGCAAGATCAAGAAAGTGCCGGGTGCCCCTCCACCCAAGCTGGAACTGGTCGCTAACCCCGACATTCTGGCGACGATCGCGGCAACAGGGCCACTACGGCCCACCCTGGTTATAGGATTCGCTGCCGAAACTAGAAACCTGATGGAGAACGCGCAATCGAAGCGTGTGCGCAAGAACGCCGACTGGATTGTTGCCAACGATGTTTCGCCGGAAACCGGTATCATGGGCGGCGATGAGAACGCCGTGCACCTGATCACCGCCGATGGCGTCGAGGACTGGCCCCGCATGGCGAAGGACGCGGTTGCGCAGCGTCTGGCGGCACGCATCGCCCCGGCCTTGCAGTAACCTGCCGCGTGGATGCGGCGGATATGTCGATTTTCGGCCCGCTGTGGCTGCCGCCGCGATGCGTACTTCCGAAAGTGTTTGCAACGTGACCTGGCGCGCTCATCGGCCAACCCATCAATGCGAACGCCCGCCCGGTGCCGCGAGAGAAGACATGGAGCACCCCGGGTTCCTACGGAGACTGGGACCGCAACCTCAGCAACAGCGGCTGGGGGTTCGTCGAGAAACGCGCAGGCATGACGGTGTAGCGGTTACGCGGCTTTCGGATCGCGCCTCAGACGCCCCGGCTGACCCACGCCGAATTCAGCGATCCGGCGCCCGATCCGCGGGCTGCATCGCACAAGATTCGGACCCAGCCCAGCCGTGCCGACCGACGGTGGATTCACAGCGACGCCCGACTTACATCTTCGTGTTCCCGGGCGGCGGTGCGCTGTAGGTACCCGGGCCGCCGGTGCCCTCAGCCGGCGCGCTGGAACTGCCGCCCATGAACGGCTCGCCCCGCCTGGCAGCTTCCAAGCTTTGGTCGTTCAGCCGATCCACGTCGGCGTTCTGCGATGTCTCACCTCCTCGACCGGACCGGCGCATCGCCTGTCGCTCGGCGCGCCGGCGACGATGCATCGCCCGCCGCGACGGATGCGTCTGAGCGGTGCTCGCTTCGCTAGCACTGGCGGGGTTGTTCTGCGTGGCGCTGGGCGCTGCGGCACCGGGTTGCGAGGTGGCGCTGGGGTTGCTCGTCGCAGCACCTGTCGCAGCGCTGGGGCTGGATGAGCTCGAATTGTCGGTGCCCGCCGCGAAAGCGGGTACGACAACGATCAGCCCCAGTGCGCACACCGAGGCAAGCAGGCGTCCCTTACGCATGATCCGTCTCCTTCCTTGGCCAGCCGCACGCGCCGCGCGCCTCGTCATGCGGCGGCGGGCGCTGCGATCAGCCGGAACGTAGGTCGGCGGACCGGGATACCGCCATCACATCCGGGTGCGCAGCCTTCTCACAACACCAACTGTGTCTGTGTGACCTTGGCCAGCAACCGACCGCTGTCATTGCTAAGACGGGTTTCCCAAACCTGGGTGCGGCGGCCGCGATGCAGCGGCACGGCCTCGGCGATCACCCGTGTCCCCACTGGCGCGCCGGCGAAGAAATTGGTCTTGCTCTCGACCGTCGTGGTGGACTGCCCCTCGCGCAGATTGAGAACCGTCCCGATGGCGCCGATTGTGTCGGCAAACGCCATGATCGCACCGCCATGGATGGTATGGCCCAGCGTCGAGTGATCCTCGCGCACCATGAGCTCCGCCCTGACGCGATCCGGTTCGGCCGTCGTGAGGGTGATCCCGAGGACCTGCGCCAGCGGCATCGCGGCCAGCAGTTCGTTGGCATCCATCGTCTCGTCCTCCCCCCACATCTTGCCCAGAGGGCAGCTGTCGTCCAAGTGCTGTACTCTGCAACAGAGGCTGCCGCGATGACCGATCACGCCGAGCTCACCGTCCGCCACATCATCGACAGCCCGGCGTTCCAAACCGCCCGTGCGACGCTGGAGGCAGAGCACGAGCGCACAGTAGACGACATCATCACACTGACGCAGATCGAGGCGCCGTCGTTCCAGGAGGCGACCCGCGCCGCGACGTTCATGGAGATGGCCCGCGCGCACGGGCTCAGCGACCTCGAAATTGACGCCGAGGGCAACGTCACTGGGATCCGCCGCGGCATCGGCAACGGTCCGCTGATCTGCATCGCCGCACACCTCGACACGGTGTTCCCCCCAGGCACCGACCTGACTGTCCGTCGCGAGGGCACGAAATTGTTCGCCCCTGGCGTCGGCGACGACACGCGCGGACTGGCAGTGTTGCTCGCCTGGCTGCGCGCGATGGACGCGGCAAAGATCCGTACCCGTGCCGATATCTTATTCGTTGCCGACGTTGGCGAGGAAGGTCGGGGCGACCTGCGCGGCATGCGACACCTGTTTCAGAAAGGTCGCTACAAGGATCGGATCACCACGTTCATCACGGTGGACAGCCCCGACATGGGCCGCATCGCTACGGGCGGTGTCGGCTCAAAGCGTTACCGCATCGCGTTCAACGGCCCTGGGGGCCACAGCTATGGCGCGTTCGGACTGGTGAACCCGATGTATGCCATGGCCGAAGCGGTGACGCGGCTGTCACGCCTGAACGTGCCGAAGCGGCCGAAGACCACGTTCAGCGCGTCGGTCACCGGCGGCGGCACCTCGATCAACTCGATTCCCAACAGCGTCTGGACCGAGTTCGACCTACGGTCGGAATCGGCAGAAGAGCTCGGACGGCTGAACACCGACTTCCTGGAACTCATGAAGGCGGCGGTGGCGACGGAGAATATGACGCGCTCCACGCGCATGGGCGCGATCGAGGCCGATATCGCCCAGATCGGCGACCGTCCGGCAGGTCATACCGATGAGACCTGCGAACTGGTGCGCCTGGCCCATGCCGCGATTACTGCCCATGGCTTCCCGGTCGGGTGCGAGGCGTCGTCGACCGACGCCAACATCCCGATGAGTTTGGGCATTCCCGCGATCAAGATCGGTTCGGGCGGGACCGGCGGCCGGGCGCACTCGCTGGAGGAATGGATCGACGTGGAGCCGGAGACCAGCGTGCGCGGCATGGCCGCCGGTCTGGCAACTCTGCTAGCAGTCGCGGGGGTGGATGATGTCCCGTGAACGGTAGACTTGCCCCTTGCGTGAGTTGACCGGACGCGCGTCGTTGCTGCGTTCTGCCGGCAGCACAAACCGAACCGGGCGAAGCGTGCCCTCCTGACAGTGCTGGCGCTTACGACCGTCGCCCTGCGGGCGGTGGCAAGACCGTTATTGCATTCCAGCCAAGACATCGCGGTGGGATAGCGCAATCCCGCGCGGGCCGGTGTGCCAGCCGACGCGGACGCGGTGCGCCGGTATCTCACCGATCACGGCACGAGGATCCGCAATGACGGCGTAAGTGCGCCCAGCTGAATGATCATGGTCCCGGACAGCCAGCGCGTAACCACGGTGATGACGGCGCGGCAGATCTCGATGAATCTCTCGTCCATGCTTCGCACGGCGAGGCGTTCGACAATCCGCCGGCAATCTTCACGCATGAGCGGACCAACACCGTCGCCGGCTTTTCTCGCACTGTCTGCGCTGCGTCGACGCCACAGCATGGCAGCGGGGTGTACACCACCGGCGAGGGGTGTCGGTGCGTGCCGAGAGCACCGATCTGAGCGGACAAACTGCGCTGGCTGCGATGCACCTCGCCGCGGACCTCAGCCCGCCAGTTTGCTTCGAGACCCCGAGCTCGCCGGACTTTTGCACCGTCAACACCTCGCAAATGCCGATGGGCATGGGCCTGACGGGCTGGGGTGATTTGCCGCCACCGGAAGAGCCGGCGGGTTCACGCCACGCCGAAGTGGCGCTTCAGCCGCACAACGGCCTCATCCAACACGTCCAGTCGTTTGCAGAACGCGAACCGCGCGTAGTGAT
>JASHVB010000302.1 GCA_030039695.1 Acetobacteraceae bacterium | reverse complement strand
GCTCGCGTAGCTCCACCCTCTCGCTGCTCGCAATAGAGCGCGCGCGCGCGGACAGCGTAGGCGGATGCGATGTCGGCAAATGCACGGAAATACGCGCCTCCCCCCAGGTAAAACGCACGCTTATGCGGACGTTAGAGGCGTTGATTTGTCGACGCATTGAAAGACGGGATGAACCGTGGAGGTTTGTCAGGTAAATCGATACTTATATTGCTGAGAAACGCATCCGCAGTACTGTGTAACATGCCAGCAATATTATGTAATAATCAATTGACTTTAGGCAATCTGGCAGTCCGCTCAGAAAGGTGACTGCGAAACGCATTGGCAGTACTGTGCAACATATCAGCAATATTGCGCAATGATTAGTTGATTTTAGACAAGTGAGCAAGTCGCTCAGAAATGGACGTCCCCACCGCGACCACCGCTGTGCGAACGACCTCGTGGCGTCGACGGCTGGCACCTAGGTTGGCCGAATGTTCACTTTCCGGGAGGCGCAGCACCCCGGTGAATGACGCAGATGGGTCAAGACCGGATGGCAGCGCCGGGCGGCTCCGGAAGATCACCGCGCATGCCAGCTGCAGGCGTTCCCATGGCGCATACGATAGTGGGGACCGCCGCCTCGCTAACTACTGGCGAGCGATGAGGGTCCGGGATTTTGTCCCGGCGGCGAGCAGTTGCCGCCTGTGACCCGCGCGCGAAAGTGCCCTGCACGCGATCTTCAAGGTCTAGAACGTCTCACTGACTGGCCTAGGTTATCGACCACCGGTGAGAGGACTCGGGTGGTCTTCGGTCGTCGGCAATTATTGTGATGCCGTTCCATATTTCATCGTCCATTGCTCCGGACGCCATTATGCGGCGCCATGGATCGGTGCACCGTTGCACGTACCCCCTGGCGTCGCGATAAAGACGACGACCAGCATGGGGGTGCTGGTGGCAGACTGGAGGTGGTTGCATCTGTCTCGCGAGTGAACAGCGGCTGCTTCTGCTTTCGGGACCTGGCGCCTGGTCGGCCATGGTCTGATTTGGGTCGATTCCGGCTGTAGTTGCTATGGGCAAATCACCGTCGCTGCGCGTGGTCTGCCGCAGCTCCGCCTGCGGCGGCGGATCGGCTGAAATTGGACGTTGGGAGCGCAAAGCTGCGCCACGTTAGCCGTTGAACACCGTGGCCCGGGTTGGGGTTTTTGAAATATGCGGCGCGATCTGCGCCGGGACACGCTGACAGTATTTTTGCTAAATCGGGTGACACCAGTTGCACTTTCGCATGTCTCGGCTGCGCAGCATCCGCATAGCTCCGACCGTCGAGGAACACCTTCAGATGACAGCTGTATCGCCAGCCGCTGAGAGTGACATCCCAGAGTGACACGACGGTTTTAGTCAGTGGCGGCTGCTGCTCATATGGATCTCGAAACGCGGCATCAGGAGTTCTCCTCCGAGGCATCACTCGGCGGCATCATGATCACGGAACGTCGACGGAATACCGGTGAAGAGAGCGAAGGACCGACAGATAAGCGACGGCCCGCGACACTTCCTTACCGACTAATTGACCCATTCCCGCCGTTTGGGTAAGCGCACGGCCCCGGTGGGAGGCAAGCGTTACCAATCGCAGGCTGGAGAGGCGCGGCCTGCACCCCTCGAGTAGGCTGCTGGGAGCAGCCTGATGCCGCCAGTAGAAGCGTGAACGCCAAAAGTGGAATGAGTTTCTGGTCCATTAACCGCCTCCCTTCCTCTGATGGAGTTCTGTAACTATGCCAAAGATTGGAACGGCTGTCTAATTTCCAACGTCGGGACTTCGATATGCCGTGCGAGGAGCTGAAACTGCCACCTGAACGGATCCTCGGCGAGGTTCTGTTGCACTAGCATCGCCAACACCGACATGCCCTCGCGCATTCCGGTCACGCAATCTCCAGATCGCACAAGCGCCCTACGCTCGGCCAGATCGACCCAAGAAGCGGTCGCCGTGTCGTCCAACTTCGCCATGCCGTAGCCATCTAACCAGATGCCAGCGTGATGACCCACGGGAAGACGGGGCTGGCATGTTGCACGCCCAAATTGCACGCTAGGCCCATGCCGGTTGTCGAGCGACCGATGGTGCCACTCAGTCGGGAGAAGCAGACCGGTCTGAGCGAGGTCGCTGCGAGATGTTCATTCCTCTGATGATATTGACCCCAAGCCAAATGATCGGGACGCCTGATTCGTTCTTGCTGGTAGCACCTGCGTCCCGGACTAAATCCCATTTGAACCCAATCATGGCGGCGAACAACAGAAACGAAATGCCAAAGGGATTCACGGCGTGGCCCGCGCCCATGGCGTCCCGCCGGAATGCTTCGAACGCAAGAAGCAACATGATAACGGTTGCCGCGATCCTGGTGATCATTGTGAGCCTGCGGCACACGACAATCCATTGCGCGACACTGAAAATACACGCGCCGTTCCTGGCTCTGCGCAATGTCCATGCCGAGTGCCCGATGCCCGGAGCGGGCATACCGGTTGCGGGTAGCCTCTTATAGCAGCCGGGGACTAACGACCGCTTCGGGTAGCTTTCTGCCCATCCGCTGTCGGGCTGGAATGGAGTGAAGCGGACATTCGGGCTACGACAAATCAGCCTGTTGCCTTCCACCAACAAAAACGGATTGGGCCCACAGTAGCGGATGAGATCCGGTGCCGCTCGAAGCGGCTGCCAGGCGAGCCGCTCGTCATTCGACTGAAACCAACCGCGTTGGACGTGACGTGACCGTCACATGATCACGCCGAAGCAATTTGCGCGCGATACCGATTTGCTCTCATATCGCGCCGACGTTGGAAGAACGCACCCGGCAGAGGTGCTTCGGCGGAGAGTTGCCAGGTTTGGCCACAAGATCTCTCCGCATCCGGGCGGCGATGCCAAGATCGTGAATGTCGGATTGACAGCGAAGCGCCTGCCATAGGCGCAGCGGAGGGCTCAGCGCCATGACTGACAGAGCAGACGGACCCGAGGGAAGAGAAGGGCCGAGCCGCAGAGGCTTGTTTCGCGGGGCGGTCGGCCTGGCTGCCCTGCCCGTTGCCGTGCGAGCCGCGGCGCGGGTCGAGGCTGAGCCAGCCGAAGCCGGACCAGCGACCGTGACACTCTCCGTGAACGGACGCGACTACCGTCTGGTGATTGATAACCGCACCTCGCTGCTCGATGCGCTGCGCGAGCACATGGACCTGTCCGGTGCTAAAAAGGGGTGCGATCACGGGCAATGTGGGGCCTGCACCGTCCATCTCGACGGAGAGCGTGTGCTGTCCTGCCTGACGCTGGCAATCGCGGCGCAGAACCGGCCGGTCAGAACGATCGAGGGGCTGGCCGCCGCCGACGGCGGGTTGCATCCGATGCAGCAGGCCTTCATCGATCATGATGCGTTTCAGTGCGGCTACTGTACGCCGGGCCAGATCATGTCAGCGGTGGCCTGCGTGAACGAAGGGCACGCCACCACCGATGACGAC
>JASHVB010000301.1 GCA_030039695.1 Acetobacteraceae bacterium | reverse complement strand
GCGCTGATTGCCGAGCTCCGCCCCGACCTGCTGATGAAAGGTGCGGACTACCAGGTGGACGAGGTGGTCGGCGCCGATCTGGTGCGAGGCTGGGGTGGCGAGGTGGCTTTGGCCGATCTTCTGCCGGGCCATTCGACGACCGCAACGCTGGCCAGGTTACGGGAATAAATTCTCCTACTCCGCTCAGCGGAGGGGGGATGGGGCAGGGGCAGGGGCAGGTTCGGATCGCACGTCCGACTCTCACCCGCCCCCTGCCGCAGGGGGGAACGAAGGATGAAAGCTGTTCTTCTATCGCAACATGGCGGCCCGGAGAACCTTCGACTCGGGGACGCGCCCGACCCGCTCGCCGGCCCTGGCGAAGTCCTGGTCGACGTCCACGCGGCCAGCGTTAATGCCGCCGACTACAAGGTGCGGCTCGGCAGTTACGACAGCAAGCTGCAATTTCCTTACATCCTGGGCCGCGACTTCTCCGGCCTGGTCAGCGCGCTCGGCGCAGATGTCACCGACTTTGCCGTTGGCGATCCAGTGTTCGGCGTGCTCGATGCCGGCAGCGAGGGCGCCTACGCCGAGAAACTGGCGATCAAGGCTGCGATCATTGCTCGCAAGCCCGATCGCCTGAGCCACGCTGAAGCCACTGCCATGGCGCTGGTCAGCATCACCGCGGAATGGGCGCTGCAGGACACCGCGAAGCTGCAGCCTGGCGAGACCATCCTCATCACTGGCGGCGCCGGCGGCGTTGGCGGCTTCGCCATCCAGCTCGCCAAACACGTCGGCGCGACGGTGTTCACCACAACCAGCGCCGCTAACCTCGATTATGTTCGTGGCCTCGGTGCCGACCGTGCGATCGACTACCGAATCGAGGATTTCAGCAAAACGTTAAATGGCTGCGACGTTGTGTTCGACACCGTCGGCGGCGACGTGCGTCGTGGCTGCTATGACGTATTGAAGCCAGGCGGACGTCTGGTGTGGGTAGCGCCTGCGCCCCCCGGATTCCAGATATCCCGAACCGACGTGCAGACGCTGCGTCCCGCCGTCGCCCGCGACCGTGCACATTTGCTGCGCATGGTGGCGCTGGTCGAAGCCGGCGCGGTGAGGCCACCGCCGATTACGCTATACAAACTCGCGGATGCTGCAGCGGCGCATTGCGTCAGCGAAGGTCGCCACCTGCGTGGCAAGCTGGTGCTGCAAGTCCGGGATTAGCGTGATAGCGAGGCGTTGCGTGCCGAGCAGGATGCCAACCTGTCATGGCCCGACTAAATCCCACCATCGACGCGCGCGGTCTTACCCGCTGGCCGCAATCGCGGCACGCGAGACGACCACCCAGATGGCAGCCTCGGGCCCGATTATGACGAAGGGGACCGAGCCAGTTTGGCTGTTGCAATCAGAGGCGGTTCTGTCGCGATGGCGTCCTTCGCATCGACCCGAGCTTGGCTTTCCAGCATGATCGATACCTGATAACGACCGAACGATGCACAGCATCGAATCCCGCAAATCCTGGTCGATCGCATGGACCGCACTCGCCGCGATGTCGGTCTCGTACGGTGCGCCGCAGGTCGTTGTTGTTGCGTTGAAGCCGATCGCCGACAGCCTGGGCGATGCTCGTTCGCTTCCCGCGCTGGCCTATTCCCTCGCCTGGCTCGGCACCGCCTTCGGCGGTCTCGGCATGGGGCGCATTGCTGGAAAGATTGGCGTGCGTTGGACCGTTTCCTTCGGCGCTTTGATGGTCGCCACCGGCCTGCTCATCTCCAGCGGCGGCACCGCTTGGCAGCTTATTCTTGGCCACGGCGTGTTCGTCGGCCTGCTTGGCAATGCCGGGCTGAATGCGCCGCTCTATGTCTATGTCAGCCGCTGGTTCGACCGCCGCCGCGGCACCGCGCTGGCTCTGATCTCCTCCGGCCAGTATGTCGCCGGCATGATCTGGCCGTGGATCTTCGCACATGCGATTCTCAACTTCGGCTGGCAGCACACGATGCACGCGTTCGCGGTGTTTGAAGCACTGACTGTCGCGCCGATCGGCCTCCTCGCGCTGCGCGAACCGCCAGAACCCGCGGTGGCGACGCCAGCCTCAACCGGCCCACGTACAGGCCAACCCGTGCTTGGTCTGCACCCCAATGTGGCGCTGCTGATGCTTGGCCTGGCCGGCTTCTGCTGCTGTGTGCCGATGGCAATGCCGCAGGGCCATCTCGTGGCATTCTGCAGCGACCTCGGCATCCGTTCGACGCAGGGTGCGGCCATGCTGTCGCTGCTCCTCGCCAGCGCGTTCCTCAGTCGGCAGTTCTGGGGCTGGCTGTCGGATCGTATCGGCGGCCTGCGGACAATCTTCGCGGCCTCCGCCGCGCAGTTGACGGCGATGAGCGGGTTCCTGCTGACCCAGAACGAGGTCGGCTTGTTCGTTGTCTCCGGCTTGTTCGGCCTCGGTTTCAGTGGCCTGATCCCCGCGTATGTGTTGGCCGTCCGAGAGCTGTTTCCCGCCGCCGAAGCGAACTGGCGGGTGCCATGCATGCTGTTGTTTTCCGGGTCCGGTATGGCGGCGGGCGGTTGGCTGGCCGGATGGATCTTTGACCGTACTGGCTACTATGCTGCCGCGTTCGGCGCCGGCATGGCATTCAACGTGGCCAACCTACTGATCATCGGCCTGCTGTTAATGCAGTTCTTCCAGTTACGCCGTCTCGGCCTCGCCACGGCGGCAGAATGATTCCGCCACCCGTCGGGCCTGCGGCGCAGAGATCTGTGTGATAGAATTTGAGTTGGCCCAGCACAACCGAGGGAGGCGTAGCATGACACGAATTGCAGTAGTGACGGGCGGAACCCGGGGAATCGGCGCCCAGATCAGCCGGGCCCTGCAAGCCCAGGAGCGCACCGTCGTCGCCAACTACGCCGGCAATGACGAGGCCGCCAAAGCCTTTCAGGCGGATACCGGCATCCGGGTGTGGAAGTTCGACGTGAGCCACTTCGACGCCTGTCAGCAGGCGATCGCAGCGATCACGGCCGAAGTCGGGCCGATCGAGATACTCGTCAACAACGCCGGGATCACCCGCGACGGGACGCTCGCACGGATGACGCGTGACATGTGGGACGCGGTCATCGACACCAATCTCGGTGCCTGCTTCAACATGTGCAAACTGACCTTCCCCGGGATGCGGGAGCGCAAGTTCGGCCGTATCGTCAATGTCGGCAGCATCAATGGTCAGGCCGGACAGTACGGCCAGGTGAACTACGCCGCGGCAAAGTCCGGCATCCACGGCTTTACCAAGGCGCTGGCGCAGGAAGGCGCGCGCTTCGGCGTCACGGTCAACGCCATCGCACCTGGCTATGTCGATACCGACATGGTTCGCGCCGTGCCGGGCGAGGTCCTGCAGAAGATCGTGGCGCGTATCCCGGTGGGACGGCTGGGCCGCGCCGAGGACATCGCCCGCGGCGTCGCCTTCCTGACCGCCGACGAGGCCGACTTCATCACCGGTTCCACGCTATCGATCAACGGCGGGCAGCACATGTACTGAGCGTTTTGTGCGGTCACTGCCTGGGCGAAATGACCGGAGCAATCCTCCGCATGAGGTAGCCGTGTGCCACAGCCATGTTGTGACGGTTCGGCCACGGGCTGCGCGCACACCGGACGAGCACGAGAGCCAGCGAGCCGCAGCGGTGTAGCGAAGCACACCATCGAACCGGGCGATTGGAGATTTTCCTTTCAAACGCGTCGAGAACTGCGCGAGATCCTCGCTATTTCTATCCATGCCTTGCCCCGATCGAAGGGATTCCTTTCATTCCTCCGCACATCAGCCGCGGAGATGCCTCGCCCATGTCCCGTATCCACGTCTTGCACGAGAACCCGGATTGGTTGCCGCCGCTTGCTACGGCACTCAACCAGCGGCGCCTGCCCTGGACCGAGTGGTTCTTGCACCACGGCACCTTCGACCTTGCCGCGCCGCCACCCGAAGGCGTGTTCTACAACCGCATGAGCGCGTCCTCCCACACTCGCGATCATCGCTACAGCGCCGAACTGACCGCCGCCGTGGTGGCTTGGCTGGTCAGTCACGGCCGGCGCGTAGTGAACGGCCCCGGTGCGCTGGACCTCGAAATCAGCAAGGTCCGGCAATACGCCGCGCTCGCGCGCCACGGCGTGGTCACACCGCGCACCGTGCTGGTCGCCGGCCGCGAGCGTATTGCCAGCGCCGCGCGGCAGCATTTCCCCGATGCTGCGATCATTCTGAAACCCAACCGCGGCGGCAAGGGGCTCGGGGTGCGGCTGTTCCTGTCAGCCGACAGCCTTGCCGCTTACGTCGAGAGCGAGGACTACGAGCATCCGGTGGATGGGCTGCAGCTGCTGCAGGAATACGTGCGGGCGCCGCGACCGGTGATCACCCGCGCCGAGTTCGTTGGCGGCCGCTTCCTCTACGCGGTCGAAGTGGACACCAGCGAGGGTTTCGAACTCTGCCCGGCCGACGTCTGCGCCATCGGCGACGCGGCATGCCCCGTGGGTGAAGCACCGCGACACAGGTTCAGCATCGTCGACGGGATCGACGCCGCGTTGCGGCTCCGGCTGGAAGGCTTCCTCGCCGGGGCCGGGATCGAGGTGGCTGGCATCGAGTTCATCAGCGACGATACCGGGCGGACATTGGTGTACGACGTCAACACCAACACAAACTACAATCCGGACGCGGAGGCACGTGCTGGTCGCCTTGGCACGTCTCGCTCCGGTCCGGGTGCGATCGCGGCGTTCCTCGGGACGGAGCTGGGCCGCCTGCCGATCGCCGCTTAGGGC
Organism: Acetobacteraceae bacterium; assembly: GCA_030039695.1. The sequence goes on along the minus strand of JASHVB010000301.1, from coordinate 2,492 downwards.
AGCCTCTTCTGTCATTGCCGTGCCGCAAGGCCGAAGCCTTAATTCGCTGGGCGGCTCAAGCCTGCCGGGATTGCTTTGGCCTTACGGGTAAGCAATGATATCCTGTTGGCTCTGCCTCGTTACCACCACTTAATCGCCCCGCACGTCCTGGTCGGTTCCGTTCCCTCGGGAACTGCTTTAGGTTCCCGCCGCTCATGCGTCGCTCACCTCTGTTTCTCGTCATCGCATTCTTTGCCGCCGCGCCCGCCTCCGCGCAGGTGACAGTGGATCTGCACGCGCTCGATTCCTTGCCGAAGCACCCATCGGCGCCCGTGCCGTCGCCTCGACCGCCGCGTGCGCGGACGCGGATTGAGGCTGCCGCCCGGCCCGCTGCCCCGCTTCCAACACCACCCGCCTCCGTTGCCAACCCGGCGGCGCCATCAACCGCACCGGCGGCGCCATCAACTGCTACGGCTGCGCCATCAACTGCTACGGCTGCGCCATCAACTGCAGCGGCCGCGCCTTCCCCGACGTTGCCCGCTGCGCCTCCGGCGGTCGCGAGCATTCCGCCGGTCACGCCGCCGCCCGCGCCGGCCAACGCTGCGCCGCCACCGCCACCGCCTGTCGTCGACACGGCTAAAACGGTCGCCGCGAAAGTGTCTGCCGGCCTGCAGCTCACCTTTGCCCCCGGCCAGTCCGATTTGAGCCCCGACAGCGCGGCCGCAATTAAGCAGTTCGTCCAGGCCGCCCCCAACGGTGGCGTCCCGACGTTCAATGTTCTCGCCTACGCTGCGAATGTGCCGAACGACCCGTCGGCACCACGCCGCCTGTCGCTCTCTCGCGCGATTTCCGTGCGCATCGCGATGATGGCAGACGGCGTGCCCTCGGCTGCCATCTATATGCGCGCGCTCGGCGCGCAAGGCGGCGCTGGACCGCCCGACCGGGTGGATATCAGCGTACTGGGCGCCCACGCCTCATCCGGAGCGAAATCCCAGTGACCCGCCCCACCGTTTTCCTGGTGCGCATGTTCTTGTTCCTGGTGCTGGTCGCCGTCGTCGCGGCGCTGCTGTCGCCGGTGCTGGTGGAAGCGTTCAACAACAACCCCGGCCTGAACGCCTTCATCCTGTTCATCCTGCTGCTGGGCATCGTGTGGAACCTGCGTCAGGTGCTGCGGCTTGCGCCGGAAGTGACATGGATCGAAACCTTCCAGACCGCACGCGCCCGCCTCGCCGCACTGCCGTCGCCGCGGCTACTTGCGCCGATGGCCAGCATGTTGGCGGCGCGCGAGAAGCAAGCGCGAGGCGGCGAGTCCGGCCGCTTTAGCCTCTCCACCACCACGATGCGTAGCCTGCTGGACGGGATCGCCTCGCGCCTGGACGAAAGCCGCGAGCTGTCGCGCTACATGACCGGGCTCATGATCTTTCTGGGTTTGCTCGGCACGTTCTGGGGATTGCTGAAGACGGTGCATTCGGTGTCCGGCGTGATCAACGATATGACGATCGCCGGCGGCGACGTGAACTCCATGTTCGAGCAACTGAAATCCGGCCTGGTCAAGCCGCTGGCGGGCATGGGTACGGCGTTCTCGGCATCGATGTACGGTCTGGCCGGCGCGCTGGTCCTCGGGTTCCTCGATCTGACCGCCGGCCAGGCGCAGAACCGGTTCTTCAACGAACTGGAGGACTGGCTGGCCGGGCAGACCCGGCTGGGCTCCGGGGTGCTGGCGGAGAGCGAGGCGTCGGTACCGGTGTATGTCGAGGCGCTGCTGGAGCAGACCGCGGAGAATATGGAGAACCTGCAGCGCATCCTGGCACGCGGCGAGGACACTCGCGCGCAGGCCAACCAGGCGGTTGCCACGCTGAATGAGCGTATGAGCGTGCTGTCAGACACGATGCGCGCCAATCAGCAGCTCATGCTGCGCATCGCCGAGACGCAGTCGGCGCTCGGTCCCGCACTGCACCGGCTGAGCGATCAACGCGGCGGCGACGAGGTGGCGCGGGCGCATCTGCGCAACATCGAGCTCGGCTTGCAGCGGCTGCTCGCAGAGACGGAGCAAGGGCGAGCACAATCGCTGAGCGAGCTGCGGGGGGATCTGCGGATTTTAACCAGAACGATTGCCGCGCTGGCGGAGGAGCGCTCTTGACCGGAACCAACCCGTCACGCTTGGGCGTGATCCGGCGACCCAAATACTGGCCCCCGCACCGCACTGTCGCAACATGTGTGGGCCTCCCTAGCTCGCCCCGTCAACCCTCGGGTCAAGCCCATGGGCGTGGCCCGGCCGTGACCTAAGAGCGTCCCGAGGATGGCGGTGCGTCTTCGCCGGCACGGCGGCAACGGGTTGGAGGCTTGGCCCGGTTACGTGGATGCGCTGTCCACGCTGGTGATGGTCATCATCTTCGTGTTGCTGGTGTTCGTGCTCGCGCAGGCGTTCCTCGCGGTCGTGCTGTCGGGGCGCGACAAGGCGCTGGACCAGGTGAAGAGCCAGCTCGCGGTCTTGACCAACGCACTGTCGCTGG
>JASHVB010000300.1 GCA_030039695.1 Acetobacteraceae bacterium | reverse complement strand
GGGCGTACGGTGATCAACGTGCCGAGCGACAGGATGCGCACCTTCTGGGTGATCCGCGCAACGATGCCGGTAATGACCGGGCTCGCGGCCCACAGGTTATTGATGCCAGCGTGGTGCTCGTTGGTGACGATGTTCAGGCCGAGTTCGTCGCACAGGCGGTACTCGTCGAATATCTCATCATACAGACGCGCCGCTATCTGCGGATCGCAATATCGGTTCGGCAGGCTGGCGCGCACGCCAGGAGCTGCGTCCAATACCTCGGCCGGCACGAATGGGTAGGGGTTTTCACAGTGGTTCCAGAGCTCGATCGAGGTCATTGCTTCAGCATTCCCTGGATGTGCCCCTCAGTCTAGGCCGCAGAGTGCCAGCGGCGAAGCCGACGCATATCATTGCAATGACGAAAGCATGAGAGCCATCTCTCACCCGCGATCCCTGCGGCCTTGCATTGACAAAACGCGCGGGGCTGCGCATCGCCGCGTGGCGCGATGGCGATACCGCCGCTACGCTCGGTGCGATGCCCCTGCAAAGCGACTCTCCTCGGCTCGTCCTTGCCTCCGCATCCACATCGCGCCGAGCCGTGCTCGCTGCGACGGGGCTGCGCTTCGAGGTCATCCCAGCTGACGTCGACGAAACCGCACTGAAACGCGTTGTGCAGTCAGAAAACGCGGACGCGGTCACAGCCGCGTTGCGCCTCGCCGAGGCAAAGGCCGCCCGGGTCGCTGCCGCCGAGCCGGAGGCTTTGGTCATCGGCGCCGACCAGATTCTGGTCTGCGATGGCGCCTGGTTCGACAAGCCCGCCGATCTTGCCGCCGCGCGGACCCAACTGCAGACGCTGCGCGGCCGGCCGCACATCCTGGCAACGGCCGTCGTCTGCCGGCGGAGCGGCGAACGCGTCTGGCAACACATTGCGCAACCGCGGCTCGTCATGCGTCGGTTCTCTGACGCGTTCCTCGATGCCTACCTGGCACTGGAGGGCGATCACGTCCTGGGCAGCGTTGGTGCCTACCGCCTGGAGGGCCCGGGCGCGCATTTGTTCACCCGCGTGGAAGGTGAACACGCCACTATCCTCGGTCTGCCGCTACTGCCGCTGCTCGATTTCCTTCGGCAAACCGGTGTCCTGCTGGCCTGAGGCACCTATGGCACGAACCGCGCCAGCCGCACCGCGGTGTGGCCGCGGCTGGGACGCAGGCTCGGCATAACCAGCAGGCAGTTGTCATACGGTGTGCGGATTTCCGTCACACCGTCAAACGCGAGCAACGTATTGCGGCGCGGCACCACCTCGCCGCCCTGCCATGGCTGGACGAAAGCGAAGCCGTTGCTGCTCGCCGTCACGACGGTGGTCACTTCCGCCACGCGCTGCGGCTCGCTCCGGGGCGTCGAGGCGACATCCGCGACATCGAGATGGCGCAACAATCCAGCAATACTGCTTAACGTCGTTTCGACGGTGGAGAGCTGCCAGTGCTGCCCGGCCTCCACAAGGTTGGCGACGCATGGCGTATCGGGCGTGGCGAAGCGCGTGTAGTCGATGATCCGTTTGCCGCTGGCGTGGCCACGGTCCGCGACCACCAATGCAGGCACGCCGATGCCGCCTGCCAACGCCCGGCCTTTCTCCGTGCTGCCGCACAAGATCAGCGGCCCCGACGGCCACAACATCGAGTGCAGATCCAGCAGAACATCGACCGTCTCGAGGAGAGGCCTGATGGCGCGCGCGCGATCGAGCTCGACCGAGCGGCGGGGCCCGTCCAGCACCGTCTCGTCCCAGACGCGGTTGATGTCCTCATCAACGAAGCGCGAGAGCGTTGGCTGGCGCGGATCGAAGCGCTCGTACGCCGCAAGGTTGACGAATCCGAAGGTCAGCTTGCCCCGCGTCGGCGCCAGTTCGGAACCCAGCAGCTGATCGAGCGCAATCGCCCCGGCGATTTCGTTGCCGTGCGCGAGCGCGAGCAGCGCGACATGCGGGCCGGGGCGGGGCGATACCCGGGTGGTGAAGCCAGGAATGCCAGTGTTGCCAGCAATCCAGGTGCCGATATCGGGCGCAGTGAGCTGCACCTCAAACTGCGGCAACGGTGGCTGGGCGACCTGTGCCATGCACCACCCGTATCCTGATCAGGTCAGCAGCCGGTCCGCCAGGCGGCGGATGAAATTGTCGCAGGCGTCGAGCTGACTTTGCGCCACCCACTCGTCAGGCTGGTGTGCCTGTGCGATGTCGCCCGGTCCGCAGATGATCGTCGGCACGCCGGCATTCTGATAGTACCCGCCCTCGGTGCCGTAGCTTACCTTGCCGGTGCTGTTGGAACCGGTGAGCTGCTTCACGATTGCCGTCAGCTCGTGGTCCGGGGTGAGCGTCATGCTGGGCATGCGCTCGCCCACTTCGTAGCTGAACCCGGTGGCTCGGCTCACCGCGTGCATTGCCGGCTCGATATGCGCCGAAATATAGGCCTGCATCCGGTCGAAATGGCGCGCCGGATCATCACCAGGAATGTTGCGCCACTCCATATCGAATTCCGCACGTTCAGGAATGATGTTGAGCGCGGTGCCGCCCTGTACTGTGCCGACATGGATGGTGGTGTGCGGCGGATCGAAACCTTCCTCGAACGGGCCCTCCTTCGCCAATCGACGTGCTTCTGCCGCGATCCAGGCGATTGCTTCGGCTGCGTGCTGGATTGCGTTGACCCCCTTTGCCGGTTCGCTCGAATGGCCTGGCAAGCCGTGCACGGTGACCCGCACGTTGAATTTGCCTTTGTGGGCCAGGATCGGCTTCATGCCGGAAGGCTCGCCAACCAGGCAGAGCGCGGGCTGCAACCCGGACTCACGAAAGTCGGCGATCATGCGCTCTGCGCCCTTGCAAGTGACTTCTTCATCGTAACTGATGAACAGGTGCAGCGGTCGGACCAATGGCTTGGTCTGGAAATCCGGCACGGCCGCGAGGCAGGCGGCGACAAAGCCTTTCATGTCGCAGGCGCCGCGCGCATAGAGCCGGCCGTTGTCGTGGCGCAGGGTGAACGGGTCGGCGCTCCATTTCTGACCGTCCACGGGGACGGTGTCGACATGGCCGGAAAGAGCGAGCCCGCCGGGGGACTGAGGACCGATGATAGCGTGGATATTGGCCTTCTGGCCGGTTTCGTCGCTGCTGATGCGGTACGGCACGCCATGCGCATCGAGGTATTGCCGGACATGCTCAATCAGCGCGAGGTTGGAATTGCGGCTCGTGGTGTCGAAGGCGACGAGCCGTGCCAGCATCTCGACCGTGGTCACGCGCAGCGGGGCGTTTGGGGCGTCCATGCGGCGCAGTCTATACAGGCCGGCGGAACCGGCAATGGACGGGGAGACGTAATGGCCGGCACTCGGGTCGTGCCAGAGCGCTGGCGGGACAGAGCCGCACGATGAAGGTCGCCTGGTTCGCCACGTTCAGGCACGAAGCGGCACTCAGCGACGCGGATCGGGCATGGCTGGAAGCGGTGCTGGCGGAAACGCCCGCCGTGTCGCGCGCGTTGATCCATTCGCCGGCGACGACGCATGATCCGTATCTGGATGATGGCCGGCCGCCGGCTTTGGTGCTCCAGCTCTATTTCGCGGACGTAGCGGGGCCGGATGCCGCACAGAGGTATCTGCAAATCCTGGCGACCAGGGACGCGCTGGTCTCACTGCGCGGCGCGGCTACGACGCAGCAGGCCATGCTGGCGCGCGCATTTCCTGTGCCGGAGCCATGCCAGTCGCCAACCATGTGCAGCCACCTCGTGGCCTATGAAGGTGAAGCGGAAGACCTGGACGTCTGGGTCGCTCACCACACCGCGCAGCACACCGCGACGATGGCACGCTTCCCCGACATCCGTGAAATCGAGGTCTGCACGCGGCTCGACTGGCGCGGAGCGCTGCCCTGGCCGCATGTCAACCATATGCTGCGCAACGAGGTCGTGTTCGACGCCCCGCCGGCCCTGACCGCAGCCCTGAATTCCCCCGCGCGGCACGAAATGCGCGCCGACTACGCAACCTTCCCGAAATTTACCGGCCCTGTGACGCACTTCCCGATGCGCACCGCAGACGTAGGCCTCTCCCGCTTCGCCGGAGAGGCTGCCGCCCGCCAGCGCGGCGGCTGAGGGGTAACCGTACGATGCAAAATCCCCGTGCCAGCCATCCCTTGTTCGGTTCCAACCGCTTCAAGCTCGGCATCTTCAGCGCAAACTGCGACGGCGGCCTGACCATGAGCCTCGCACCCGAACGCTGGCGCGCCGAATGGGACGACATCGTCGCGATGAGCCGCATCGCCGACGAAGCGGGTATTGAGTTCATTCTGCCTGTCGCGAAATGGCGCGGCTATCAGGGCAAGGCCAACGTCTACGGCCGTTCGTTCGAAACTCTGACGCATGGCGCGGCGCTCGCCGCACTGACCAAACGCATCGCCATCTTCTCCACCGTGCACGTGCCGCTGGTCTCACCGGCATTCGGGGCCAAGGCCCTCGCCACGATCGATCACATTTCGCACGGCCGTGCCGGCCTCAACATCGTCTGCGGCTGGAACCAGGAGGAGTTCGACCTGCACGGCGTCACCATCGACCAGGACACGCGCTACGACCACGGGCTGGAATGGTTCCAGGTCTGGTCGCGTCTATTGCGCGGCGGGCCGGAGTTCGACTGGAATGGCCGCTTCTTCAAGCTGAAGCGGCTGCAGACCGATCCGGCATCCCTCCAGCGTCCCTGGCCGGTTGTGATGTCGGCCGGCTTCTCTCCCCGCGGCCGCGATTTCGCTGCGCAGGCCGCGGACTTCTTGTTCCTCAACGTGACCGAGCTCGAGCAGGTGCCAGCACTGCTGGCCAGCGTGGCAGAACATGCAGTCCGGTACGGCCGCGCGATACGGGTCTTCACCATGGGACACGTGGTATGCCGGCCGACGCGCGCCGAGGCCGAAGGCTACTACGAATACTTCGCCGAGGAGATGGCGGACACCGACGGCCAGGCCTATTACCGCCGCAACCGCGGAACCACCGTTCCCGACGGTCGCGGCAGCATGGCGCGGCCGTTCGAGAACCGCTTCACCCGCGCGAACCGAAGCAAACGGTACGCCGGCGCCTACCCTGGCAGCTATCCGTTTGTCGGCTCGCCAGACGACGTTGCGGAAGAGATGGCGCGCATGAGTGCGACCGGCCTCGCCGGCTGCACCATCGCATTCGTCGATTACCTGAGGGAGATTCCGTATTTTGTGCAAGAAGTGCTGCCACGCCTGGTACGCCTGGGCGTGCGTTTGCCTTGCCATTAGCCCGTGGTGATGGAAGCTTCGCGTCATGCCGTACATCGAGCTCCGCAACATCAGCCTGTATTATGAAGACGTGGGCGTCGGCGATCCGCCGGTGCTGCTGCTACACGAACTCGGCGGCAGCAGCGAAAGCTGGCGGCGCGTCATGCCCCTGATCACACCGCACCGCCGGGTAATTGCGCCGGACATGCGCGGTGCCGGCCGCTCGGAGAAGCCTGCCGAAACATTCGAGATCGCCGTTCTGGCCAGCGACATCGCGGCTCTGATCGACACGCTCCATCTCGCCAGTGTGGATGTCATTGGCGCGGCACTGGGCGCGATGGTGGCCGCACTGATGGCAAGCCGATCGCCGCAATCCGTCCGGCGAATGGTGTTATGTGCCACAACTGATGCCATCGATCAGCGCACGCGCGAGTACTTGAACCAGCGCGCCCAGCGGCTGCGCAAGGTCGGTATGCGAGGTGTGATGGAGGCAAGCCTGGTCAATGCCTTCCCAGAGCCTCATTCGGCGGCGCGTGCCGGATACCGGCCGATCTACCTCGCCAATGACCCAGCCGCCTACGCCGAATTGTCGCAAGCGCTGGCGCGGATGTCGGTGACACCGGATCTGTGGCGTCATATTCGGTGCCCGGTATTGGTCATGTCCGGCCGGCACGATTTTATCTGGCCGCCCGAGCTTGGTCGGCGCGTTGCCAATCACCTGCCGCACGCCACGTTCCTGGAGTTGGCTGATGCCGGCCATTTCCCGCATCTCCATACGCCGGAGCTGATGACCGATGTGGCGCTTCGCTTCCTGTCGAGGACATCACCATGACACTGACGGCCTGGCACGCTGCCGATCTGCGCGCGACAACAAGTTGGGTCTTCGTACTCGACGACCGCGCCCGGCGCGATCTGCTGCAGGCCGTGCGAAAGGCGCGGGATGCGGAGAAGTCGGTGCTCGATTATCGTCGCGCCGACTTCGACCTTGGTCACGCCGGGCCGGTGATCGAAGCCGCGCTGCAGGAAGCGAAGCATGGGCGAGGCACGGCACTGGTGCGCGGACTGCCACGCGACGGAGTGGACGAAGGCGAGTTCGAATTGTTGACCTGGGCGATCGGACTGCATATCGGCGTCGCTCGGCCCCAGGGCAAGGCGAGCCAGTACATCTCCTCCGTGCGCGACATCGGGACGGTGTATCGCAGTGCAGGCGGGCGCGGTTATTCGTCGAACGCGGATCTCGACTTTCACACCGACAGCGCAGATGTTGTGCTGCTGGCGTGTTACAATCAGGCGCGCTCGGGCGGCATGAGCCTGCTCACGAGTTCGGTCACTGCGCACCAGCAGTTGGCGGCGGAGCGCCCGGATCTGGCAGAGGCGCTGCACCAGCCGTTCTGGTTCAGCCGGCAGATGGAGCAGGCTCCGGATGAGACGGCGGTATATCCCAATCCAGTGTATGATGAAGCGGATGGGCTGCTGTGCAGCAAGTGGAATCGCAACCGCATCCAAATCGCGCAACAGATCGACGGCGTGCCACCGTTGACACCGCGGCAGCACGCGGCGATGGACACGCTGGATGAGGTGCTGCGCCGGCCGGAACTGATGTACGCGATGTATCTGCAACCAGGCGACGTGCAGATTCTCAACAATCACGTAACACTGCACTCACGCACGGAGTTTGTCGATTACGAAGAGCCATCGCGCAAGCGGGTGTTGTTCCGGCTGTGGCTGGCGCCACCAGATTCGCCACGGCTGCCGGAAAGTTGGTTGCCGGCTTATCGCTCGGTCTCGCCGGGGACGGTGCGCGGCGGGATTATCGGGCAGGCGTATGACGCGGCGCGGCGGGAGTACGAACTACGGCAGGCGAAAGAGCTAGGGATGCGCACGTGACACGATCTCTCGCGCGTCGCGGGAGAGCTAGCGGACCGCAGCGACGCGGGTGAGGGACCAACGTCACTGCCTTATCCGTGCTTCGCGCCTCACCCTCGATGCTGTCGCGTCTCGGCCCGCGCGAAGCGCCGGGGAGGTTCTGTCAACTCATCGCCCCACCTGCTCTGCGACGCTCCGCGCCGTCTGATTGAACAGCATGCGGCGTTCTTCCTCATTCCGCGGCTCGGTCCGCCGCAGCTCTTTCCCGAGATCAACACCCCGCTGCACCGCCGGACGCTGCTTGATCGTATCGCGCCAGCGAGAGACGTTGGGAAATTCGTCCAGCGCCTGCCCCAGCGGCCTGGCGATCAGCACCCACGGCCAGGAGATGATATCGGCAATCGAATAGGCGTCTCCGACGATCCACTCGCGCCCTTCCAGGCGTCGTTCCAGCACACCAAGACATCGATTGTACTCATTCGCGTAGCGTTGCTTCGAATATGCATGCTCCCCCTGCGCATAATTGACGAAATGGCTGAGCTGACCCGCCATCGGCCCGAGATTGCCGACTTGCCAGAACAACCACTCCATCATTTCTTTCCGCCCGACGCGATCAGTCGGCGTGAAGCGCCCTGATTTCTCTGCCAGATGCAGCAGTATCGCGCCGGATTCGAAAATTGGCAGCGGTCCATCCGGCGCGTCGTGATCGACGATCGCCGGCATACGATTGTTTGGACTGATCGCCATGAACTCCGGCTTGAACTGGTCGCCCTTGCCGATGTTCACCGCCATCATCTTGTACGGCAGTCCGGTCTCCTCGAGCATAATGGAGACCTTCCAGCCGTTCGGCGTCGGCCAGTAGTAGAAATCGATCATGCACCAAACCCTTTCAGCATGGCGATCTCGGCGGTCGAATACCCAAGCTCGCCCAATATCGCATCGGTGTGTTCGCCCAGGGCCGGCGCCCCAAACCGAATTGACGCCGGCGTGGCGGAGAAGCGTGCGGCCGAGCGTGTCTGTCGCAGCCGTCCGGCGGCCGGATGATCCGTCTCGACCAGCGTCTCGTTCGCGACCACCTGTGGATGCCGGATCACCTGACTGCGCGTCAGCACCGGCGCACATGGCACGTCCTCAGCCGTCAGCCGTTCGAGCCATTCGGCGGACGAGCGGGTCAGCAGCGTCTCCTGTGTCAGGCGCAGCCGTTCATCGATGTTCTGCTGCCGCAGCGCCGGCGTGCGGAAACGGTGATCGGACAGCCATTCCGGATGGTCCAAGGCGCGCGTCAGCCCCTCCCACTGCTTGTTGGTCTGCACCGCTGCGCTGATATACCCGTCGGCGGTCGCATAGATCAGGTCGATCGCGCTCGCAGTCTCCGCCTGGGACTTCTCGTCGCCGACAAAGGTCTGTCCGGCCATGTCGGAGCTCCAAAGGAACTGCAGCATGACGTCCAGCATCGTAAGCTGCACATGCTGGCCCTGGCCAGTTCGCGCGCGCGCGAGCAGCGCCGCGGTGATGGCCTGCGATGCCGTCACCGCGGTCAGCTTGTCCGGCAGGATGGTGCGCACCAGACGCGGCCGCTCGGTGTCCGATCCGGCCTGGATAGTCGCGAGGCTGGACAGCGCCTGCACCACGGGATCATAGGCCGGCTTCGCCGCGTACGGCCCGCGCTCGCCAAACCCGCTGATCGACACGTAGATGATTTTTGGCGCCGCCCTGCGCACCGCCGCCTCGCCCAGGCCCATGCGCTCTGCCACGCCAGGGCGGAAATTCTGGATGAATACGTCGGCGGTCGCGCATAATTTCAACACCGCGTCGCGCGCCGCGTCGTTCTTCAAATCCAGAGCGATCGAGCGCTTGTTGCGGTTGTTGTTGAGAAACGAGGCCGAGAGCCCGCCGCGGCGATTCGCCGAGGCGCGGGTGTGATCGCCGCCGTGCGGCGGTTCCACCTTGATCACATCCGCGCCCTGGTCCGCCAGAATCATCGTCGCCAGCGGGCCGGAGATGTTCGACGTCAGGTCAATGATGCGAAAGCCGTGTAGCGGTCCGGACATGGCCAGCTCCCCAAGACGGGCCGGACGATCCCCGATGTGGCGGCATGCTGCAAGCGGCCGGCCGCTGATTGGTCCGGCCATCGAGGTGCAAGCGGACCTTCCGTGTCAACGCACGAAGCTGGCACAATAAGGACGGCGTACCATGGAGATAACGGGTGACGACGGTTCGGGTGGTTTGCGGGCATGATTGTCCCGACATGTGCTCCTTGTTGGCGCATGTGGAAAACGGCCGCATCATCCGCGTGGACGGTGATCCCGAGCAGCCTTTCACGGCCGGCTTCGCCTGCGGCAAGGTCAACCGCGACGCGGAGCTTGTGCACTCGCCGGAGCGCTTGAGGACCCCGCTGCGTCGTGCCGGCACGAAGGGCGAAGGGCGCTTCGCGCCCATCACGTGGGATGCAGCGCTCGACGAAATCACCTCTCGCTGGCAGTCGATTATCGCCGAATCGGGGCCGCTCGCTCTGCTCGGCTATGCCTACAGCGCGCACCAGGGACTGATGAATCGCGGACTGCTGAACGGGCTGTTTCATGCACTCGGCACCAGCCGCTTGTGGGCCGGTACTGTCTGCGACAGTTGCAGCGAGGCCGCCTGGGACGCGACCGTCGGCCCGATCGGCGGGGCCGATCCGGAATCCGTTGCGCAATCCGACCTGATTGTCTGCTGGGGTTCCGATCTGTTCGCCACCAACGTGCATTTCTGGGCGAAGGTCGAGGCGGCGCGCAAGCGCGGCGTGAAACTGGTGACGATCGACCCGCGCCGCACGCGTTCGGCCCAGGCGGCGGATTGGTATATCCCGATCCGCGTCGGCACCGATGCGGCGCTGGCGTTGGGGGTCATGCACATCCTGGTGCGCGACGGCACGTGCGATCGCGATTACCTCGCGCGGCACACCATGGGCTTCGACCGTGTGGAACGTAACGTGCTGCCGCGCTTCACGCCCGATCGCGTGGCGGCAATCACTGGAGTTCCCGCCGCCGACATCGAGCGTTTCGCCGCGATGTACGGCGGGGCGAAGACGTCGTTCATCCGCCTGGGCTGGGGTATGACCCGCTTCGTCCACGGCGGGCAGGCGCTGCGCACCGTGGCCTTGCTGCCCGGTGTCACCGGCGCGTATGGCCGTTACGGCGGCGGCGCCTTGCTGGCCACCGCGGCATCGTTCGAGTTGAATTACAATGCCGTGCGCAAGCCGTCTGGCCCCGCCGAGACGCGCACGGTGAACCACCTGCGACTCGGCGAAGCGCTGTTGGAGCTGCGCGAGCCGTCGATCCATGGCTTGTTCATCGCTGCCAACAACCCCGCGATCACCTGCCCCAACTCCGCCAAGATCCGCCAGGGCCTGTCCCGCGACGACCTGTTCACCGTGGTGCATGATCCGTTCCTGTCGGTCACTGCGCGCTATGCTGACATCGTCCTGCCCGCGGCGACCTACCTCGAGACCGAGGACTTCTTTCGCGCCTATGGCACTTACTACATGCAGTTCAGTCATCGCGCCGTCGAGCCGCAGGGCGAGGCGTGGTCGAACTTGCGTCTCGCGCAGACGCTGGCACAGCGCATGGGTTTGCAGGACCCGGTGTTCCGCATGTCCGAGCGCGAAATCCTGCGCGAGATGTTCCGCGGCGCGCGCGGTGCGGCGGCCGCTTACGATCCCGACGGGCTGTGGGACGCAGGTCCCGTGTCGATCGCACCCGAGAACGGACAGGAATTCCGAACGCCGTCCGGCAAGCTGGAATTCTATTCGCCGTCGCTGGAAGCACAGGGCCTGCCACCCATGCCCGACTGGCAGCACGAGCCTGCGCCGGACGGCAAGTTGCGACTGCTCACCGCACCAGGATATTTCCAGAGTCATACGGCGTTCTCCGGCGTCGCGTTCCTGCGTGGCCGTGAAGGCCCGCCGTTCTGTGTGCTGCATCCCGCCGACGCCGCCGCCCGCAACCTGACCGACGGCACGCGCGTGCGGCTGTTCAACGAACGCGGCCAGGTCGGTCTGATCCTGCGCGTGCGCGATGAGGTGCAACCCGGCGTCGTGCTGGTCCCCGGCCAACGCCCGGATGATGAAGCGGTGTCCGGGACCGTGAACATGCTGTGCGACGACCGCTTCACCGACATGGGCGCCGGCGCCACGTATCAGAGCACCTGGCTGGACGTGGCTGCGTGGTAGTGATCATTGCGCGGCGCGCCGCGACCGCGCAATCGCCCGCCAGGGATCGCTTCGCCACTGCGCGTCTGGCCACGACCTGCGCCCGACAGGCGTCCCCGCTATCCACCCTTATCCCCGCTAGTCACATCGTGCGGGGCGGGGGCACTGCCGCTAGACTCGCCCGCCATGAACACCATCGTCGATTCGCCCCTGGTCGGCGTGTCGCAGCGCGTGCCGCCATCGAATATGCAGGCGGAACAAGCACTGCTCGGCGCGCTGCTTGCCAACAACCGGGCGTATGAGCGCGTCTCCGAGTTTCTCGAGGCCGGCCACTTCGCCGATGCGATCCATGGTCGCATTTATCACGCGATCGCACGCCGCATCGAGGCCGGTCAGCTCGCCGACGCGGTCACCCTAAAGGCCGAATTCGAACATTCCGGCATTCTGGAAGAAGTCGGCGGCACCGCGTACCTCGCGCAGCTTCTCACCGCGATGGTCGGCATCATCAACGCCGGCGAGTATGGCCGCGCGATCCACGACGCCTGGCTGCGCCGGCAGTTGATCGACATCGGCGAGACCGTGGTCAACCATGCCTTCGGCGCCGACAGCGACTTTGGCGGCACGCAGCAGATCGAAGCCGCGGAGCAATCGCTGTTCGATCTCGCGACGCGCGGCAACACCAGCGGCGGATTCATCACCTTTGAGAAAGCGCTGGTCGAGGCGATCCACGGCGCCGAGCGCGCGTTCCATCGCTCCGGTCACGTATCCGGCCTGACCACTGGCCTGCGTGATCTGGATGCGAAAACCGGCGGGATGCATCCATCGGACCTGGTGATCCTCGCCGGCCGCCCCGGTATGGGAAAGACCGCCCTCGCCACCAAGATCGGCTTCGGCGCCGCCAAGGCGCTGCTGGCGGAAGCCCGCTCCCACGATCCGAACGCCCTGGCGAAGCGCTGCATTGCGATCTTCTCGTTGGAAATGAGTGCCGAGCAATTGGCGACGCGCCTGCTGAGCGAGGAAGCGCAGGTCTCGAGCGACCGAATCCGCAAAGGCGATATTCATCAGCGCGATTTCGACCGCTTCGTCCAGGTGAGCCGCACGTTGCAGGGGCTACCCATCGAAATCGACGATACGCCGGCCTTGACCCTGTCGGCGATGCGAACACGTGCCCGGCGGCTGAAGCGCACCAAGGGGCTGGCGCTGATCGTGGTCGATTATCTGCAACTGATGCGACCCGCCGCCGGAACGAAGCCGGAGAACCGCGTGCTGGAAATCAGTCAGATCACCCAAGGACTGAAGGCGATCGCCAAGGAACTGGAAGTGCCAGTGCTGGCGCTGTCACAGCTCTCGCGGCAGGTGGAAAATCGCGAAGACAAGCGGCCGCAGCTTTCCGATCTGCGCGAGTCGGGAACGATTGAGCAGGATGCCGACTCGGTGATGTTCCTGTATCGCGAGGAGTATTATCTGGAGCAGCGTGAACCGCAGCTGGCACGGTTCGAAAATGACGAGAAGTTCCATGCCGCGGTCGATAAGTGGAAGCAGGACATGGAGCGGGCGCATAACAAGGCGGACCTGATCATTGCCAAGCAGCGCCACGGGCCGACGGGGAGCATTGCGCTGTTCTTCGAAGCAGAGTTCACGCGCTTCGCCGATCTGGATCTGGTGCACGGCGAGTTCGCGGGGTAGCCGTCAGCGCCCCCCTCCAAGCGCCGCATCCAATGTCGTGCACGCGATCCATGCGGTATTGTGCGCGGGTGCCTTGTTGGCGTCGTAGCCGGCGAAATAGATCGCGTCGCCATCGCCGGGAAATGGCGAAAGACAGATTGACCGGGTCGCTACCAGGGGATGCGGGAACGGAGCGCTGATCTGATGCAGGTCGTAGCGGCGGTCGGGCCAACGGACCAGGTACCACGCCCCGCTTTCCACCTGGCCATAACCGACATCGACGACGCCGTGTCCGATGGGAACCGACGCAGTGCGCGGCACAAATGCCTCCAGGCCGAGTAGGATCGCGTTACCGCGTCGCGGAAGGGCGACCGTCGTCATGTCGTTGTAGGCGGCGATGATGTAATTGGCCCGCACGCTCCATTGGCGTGCGAGGAAAGCGGCCAGTTCGAGCTCGGTCGTTTCCGTACCGTACCGCGGATCAATGCGTACGATCCGGGCCGCGTTGCCCTCGACTGCAGCGAGCAGCGCGCCTCCGCCGATCGCCGTCAGCCCGCGCAGGCCGGTTTCGGAATGTCCGGGACGAGGGTTGGTGTAGACCAGACGCCACCGCGGCGTCGTACCGTCGACCCGTTCAAAAATCTGTTGTCCGACGGCGACATAGAGGCGACCGTTCGTTTCGGCGAAGCTGCTGACGCGGAGGCGGCCGGTCAGGCCGGGAAACTCAGTCGACACCGACGATGCATCCAACTCGGGTACCGCCGCCCAGCGGATCTGGCCGGACACGGTGGTGTCGTAGTGACCTGCAAAAATGCCGTGCGGCATTTGTCCAGCGAACACCAGATCGATACCGCTCACCTGGTCACGGTGCGTGCCGAAGGCGCGAATTTGCGGCAGAAAATCCGGTGCCGTCGGATCGTGCGCGAGCGTCGTCGCGCTCCATGTTCCGTTTGCGTCATATCGGGCGAAGACACGCGAGGCGCCGGTAAGATCCCACGTAGAGGCGAGCAGTACCGAGACCGGTCGCGCGAGCGCGTGGCCGGCGCCGTCGGTACTGAACATGACCGAGGCTAATGCGCTAACCGCGAGGTCGCGGCGGCGGCCATTCGGTCGTCGCTCATCGAATGCATGGTCGACCTGCCAGCGCATGTTGGGCGCATCAAGAACAAGAATTTGCGGACCTTGCCAGCCCTCCCACCCGGGCCGGTCTTCCCAGTAGCCGTTACCCGCGTAGAGCTTGCCGGCATGCGCAACCAGCTGGCGCATTTCGGTACCGCCGGCGAACCGTCCTGCTTCGTCGCGGGCGCCCGCAATATAGGACGGCACAAACGTCGCCGCACGGACGTGCCCGCCGGCCATCACCACGGCGCCGGCTGATGCTTGCAGGAGACGGCGTCGGGAAAGACGCAGTTTCGTTAGTCCTCGCGCACGCATTCAGCGCCGTGTGACATGTGCGGACACGCATTTCCACGCGCCATCGCGCAGCTGCCAGTCATCGGTGTAGCGACCTTCGCCGGCACTGCCATCAGGCTTCACGTAGCTCGTCCTGGCGTGGATGATCGCGAAATCACCCAGCAGGCGCACCATCACCTCGTGCGCGACGATTTGCCGCACCGCCGACCCGCGGGCGATCTGCGCCAGGAACGACGGCTTATCGACGAGCGACCCGTCGGGATTGGTATTTATGAAATCATCGCCGAGGTGCTCCCGGAACCAGCCGACATCCGCCTGTTCTACCGAACGGATAAAGTTGCGATTGAGTTCGGTAAGAACGGCAATGCCGTCGGTGGCAACTGACATTCGCGGAGCCCTCCATGGCTTGCAGCGCTGTGCTGAGAACCGCCACTACCCGACCGGCAGGAGCACGCCAGATATCCCGCTCGCGGCATCGGACAACAGGAACAACATGGCCTCCGCGACTTCGGCCGGCGTCACCCAGCGCGACCTGTCAGCATCGGGCATCGCGGCGCGATTTTGCGGTGTGTCGATCGTTGTGGGGAGCACGGCGTTGACGCGGATACGGTCAGGCCGCAGCTCATCGGCAAGGCTTTCGGTCAGCCGCATCACCGCACTCTTGGTCGCGGAATAAGGCGCCATCTGGCTGCTGCCGCGTAAACCGGCGGCGCTGCCGATGCCCACCAGCGACCCTCCGCCCGCGGCGCGCAGCGCCGGCACGGCAGCGCGATACATATTCCAGGTTGGCTTCACGTTCAGGCTGAACATCGCGTCCCATGCCGCCAAATCGGTATCGGCGAGCTTGCCCATCGCGAAGCCGCCGACCGTGGTCGCAACGCCGTGCAGGCCGCCGAGGGTTGCCACAGTGCGCGCTACCATCGCCTCGGCCGCGGCGGGATCGGTGAGATCGACCTCGGGCAACCCGAGGTGGCGGTCGGGGCCTTCCAGCGTGCTGACCAGCGCGGACAGCGGCGCGGCATGCGTATCGACCGCGGCCACTCTTGCGCCGCGGCTGGCAAGCAAACGTGCAACGGCTGAACCGACATTGCCGGCGGCGCCAGCGACGATGATGACCTTGCCGGTGAACATGGGCTTTGGACCCTCCAGTTGTAGCGCCGGCTCAGGCACGCAACGGCTCCACTGCCATCCACGTCCCGGTTGCCACGCTGCGATAAGCGAGATCGGCCAACTGCACCGCTTTCGCGCCTTCGACCAGGTCAGGCACGAAGGGTGCGTCCTCCGCGACGTGCCGCAGGAATGCTTCCCAGCACTGGCGGAATGGATTGCCGCGAGGGAGCGTGTCCGGCACTTCCTGCCACTGCGCGCGGAAATCCAGGTTGGCCTCCTGGCCGCCGCCAAAGAATGCCTCGGGCGTGTTCACGGCGGCCTGCGTCCAGCAGCGAAAACGTCCCGCCACCGCCGAACCCTCTGTGCCGTCGATCTGCACCACCATCGTGTCGTCCCGCCGTATGCGGGTGGCCCAACTGTTCATGATCACGCCGACGCCACCGTTCTCCAGCCGCACCAGCGCATGCGACGTGTCCTCAACGTCGACCCGGTACAGTCGTCCAGCCTCGTCGACCCGTTCCGGGGTCGCTGTTGCCATCAGCGCGCACACGGCGGTGACGGGGGAAGCCAGCCGATCGATCATGTAGCGCCAGTGCGCCATCATATCGAGCGCGAGGCCACCACCCTGCGACTTTTGATAGTTCCAGCTTGGCCGCTGGCAGGCCTGCGCATGGCCGTCGAAAATCCACGAACCCGCATCGATCCGGATCGACAGCACGCGGCCGAAGAAACCCGCGTTCTTCAAGAATAGAAGCTTGGCGAAGCCAGGGAGGAACAATTTGTCCTGGACGACGCCGTGCTTGACGCCGGCGGTGCGCGCGGCGCGTGCCAGCGCCATTGCTTCCTCCACCGTCGGCGCGGTGGGCTTTTCAATGTGGATGTGTTTACCGGCGGCGATGGCGCGCCGCACGCGTGCGGGGCGATCGCCTGTCGCGGCACAGTCCATGAAGATCGAATCCGAACCGGCGAACGCCTCATCCAGGCTGGTGGTCCAGCGCTGCCCGCCATGCGCCGCCGCCAGCCCCTTCAGCCGCGCTGCATCGCGGCCAACCAGCAGCAGCTCAGGGATCAGCCGGTCGCCGTTGCGCAACGTGAGCCCACCCTCGGCAGCAATCGCGAGCAGGTTCGCCATGTGCTGTGTGGTGCCCATGCGGCCGGTCGCGCCGTTGATGATGACGCCGATGCGGTGGTCCGTCATGCGTTTCCCCTGCTTCCCGCCGATTGCGCGACGCACGATATACCGCCGTCAACCGGCGGGAAGACTCAGCCCCAGCATGCAGGACCATTCCATGTCGACCCAGAGCCGCACCGTCACCGCCGACGAGGCCGACATCCGGCTCGACCGCTGGTTCCGCCGGCACTTTCCCGGACTGCCGCAGAGCGCCATTCAGAAATTCTGCCGCAGCGGCCAGGTGCGCGTGGACGGCCATCGCGCCGACGCCGCGACGCGCCTGGCGCCAGGCCAGAGCGTGCGCATCCCGCCGCTCGCCGATGCGCCGTCGCCACCCGCTTCTCCGCCGGTCGATCCCGGGGTGGCGAAGGACTTGCAAGCCCTGGTGATTTACCGCGACGAGCACGTCATCGCCGTAAACAAGCCGCACGGGCTGCCGGTACAAGGCGGGCCGGGCATCGCGCGCCACCTCGACGCGATGCTGGACGCGCTGCGCTTCGGCTCGGCGGAGCGCCCGCGCCTGGTGCACCGGCTGGACCGCGACACCTCTGGCGTGCTGCTGCTGGCCCGCACGCCCGGCGTGGCCGCGCGGCTTGCCGCGTTGTTCCGTGGTCGCCATGTGCAGAAGACCTATTGGGCGGTGACGGCGCGGCGGCCAATCCCGGCTGAAGGTCGCATCGACCTCCCGCTGAAGCGGATCGGCGGCGCACGTGGCGAGCGGACCGCGCTGGCGGAGGCGGGCGATCCCGACGGGGCGCGGGCGATTACCGAGTTTCACACGCTCGACCACGCCGGGCAAAAACTGGCCTGGCTCGAGCTGCACCCGCTGACCGGCCGCACGCATCAATTGCGCGTGCACTGCGTGGCCATCGGCGCGCCGATCCTGGGCGACGTGAAATATGCCCGGCCAGATCAAAATGGCGCATTCGCCGCAACGGTCGACGGTCTACCCGATGGTCTGCATCTGCACGCGCGCGCCGTCGCCTTTCCCCATCCGGCAGGCGGCACTCTGGTGGTGGAGGCCGACCTGCCTCCCCACATAGCGCAAACGTTCCGCATCCTGGGCTTTCACGCGCCGACAACGCGTCCGCCCAGGCGAGTCCGGGAGTGAAACGGCATGGCGCGCCGCGCATTGCGCATCGGCCTGGTGATCATAGCCATTGTGATCGTTCTGGTGATCGGCGCCGGTGCCGTGTTCGTGCTGACGTTCAATCCGAACGAGCTGAAGCCGCGGATCATTGCAGCGGTAAAGCAGGCGACCGGGCGGGATCTGGTCTTGCAGGGTAACATTGGTCTGAGGCTGTCGCTGCGGCCGACCGCGGAAGTCAGCGGCGTCTCGTTGTCGAATGCGCCGGGGTTCTCGCCGCCGGAGATGGCAACACTGCAGACGCTCTACCTGCAGCTCGCCGTACTGCCGCTGCTGCGCCATCGCATCGAGATCAACCGCCTCGTCCTGGTACAGCCGGAAATCCATCTGCAGACCAATGCCCAGGGCAAATCGAACTGGGGATTTACCCCGCAAGCGACCGCGCCGGCGGTGGTCTCGACGCGTGCATCGCAGAAGAGCACCCCGACACGGCTCAGCGTCGCCGCGGTCGAGATCATCAATGGCGTAGTCACCTACCGCGACGATCGCACCGGACGTACGACGACGCTGAGCATACAGCAATTCACCTCGACGGCAGCGTCACCGGGCGCGCCGCTGCATATCAACCTTGACGCGGACTACGATGGCACGGGCTTCAGTCTTGCTGGGATCGTCGGTTCGTTGGCGCGCCTGCAGGATCCTTCATCCACCACGCCGTGGCCGCTCGACGTGACACTGACCGCAGCGGCGGCCAAGGTCGGCGTCAACGGCACACTCACGCACCCGCTGCAAGGCCGCGGCTACGCGCTGACCGTGCAGGGTTCGGTGCCGAACCTGGCAGCGCTTGCGAAGCTGGTTCCCGGTAAAAACCTCCCGCCGCTGCAAGATCTCAACTTCAGCGCCAAGATCGCCGATACCGGCAAACCGCTGCCACAAATCTCCAATCTGACGTTGCATGTCGGATCGAGCGATCTCAGCAGCGTCGCCGCCGGGCTCAAAATCGACAAATTGGATATCAGCGCGCCGGATTCCGACCAGCCGATACAGGCGAGCGCCGGGGGCACATTCGCCGGAGCGCCGATCACGCTCGCCGCGACGTTGGGCGCGCCGGCGTCCCTGACCGCGGGTCCGTTCCCGGTTGACGTGAAAGCGCAGGCCGCCGGCGCGAACTTTGAGGTCAAGGGCGCCATCGCCCATCCGCAGTCAGTTGGTGGCGTTGGCCTCGCCATCACCGCTCAAGTACCCGACCTCTCGAGTCTCTCGCCGCTGGTGGGCCACGCCCTGCCGGCGATCAAGTCCGTTGCACTGCAGGCGGAACTGAACGACACGGCCGGCGGTTTCCGACAGGGGGCCACGTTACGCAGTATCAAGCTGACCTCTGCCGACGGCGACCTATCGGGTGACGCCGGCGTTGTGCTGGGCCAGAAGCCGAGCTTCACGGCGCAACTGGCTTCCACCCGCATGGATGCGGATGCGGTGATGGCCGCCGCTGGTAAGCCGGTGCACACCACACGCCCGGCCGGCTCGCCGCCCGCAAAATCGGCGCCGCCCGCAAAATCGGTGCCGTCCATCCGTCCGTTCTCCGATCGGCCGCTGCCATTCGATCTGCTGCGGACGGCCGACGCCGACGTCGTGCTTAGTGTGCAGGACTTGCGCGCTTGGCGCACCGACTACCGCACGCTCAGTATCCATGCGGTGCTGCGTGATGGCCGGCTGACGGTCAGCCCATTCGCCGCGGACCTACCCGGCGGCCACATGAGCGGCACGTTCACCGCCGATGCCAACCAAACCAGTCCGCCGGTCGCCCTGGCGGTCGTCGCACCGGGGGTCGACGTGGCGCCACTCCTCTCGGCCGCTCGTTTGCCCGGCCACGCCAGCGGCAAGCTCGAGGTGCGCGCCGATCTGCATGGCGCGGGCACATCGGCGCATGCCATCGCTGCCAACTTGAGCGGGACTCTGGGGCTCGCGATGCAAGGCGGCACCGTCGACATGACGCTGCTCAACAACCTGCTCGGCGACGTTCTGGCGAAGGCCAACCTCCTTGGGCTGATCGCGCATGGCGGCACGACCGAACTGCGGTGCTTCGCGACACGTGCAGTTGCACAGCACGGGGTCGCAACGATTAATCCATTGCTGCTGAGCACGGCCGCCATGACGGTAGACGGCAGCGGCAGCGTCAACCTGGGCGCCGAGACGCTCGATCTGACGCTGCGGCCGCAGGGCCGTGTCGGCGGGACGGGGTTTGTCGTGCCGGTGCAGGTAACCGGGCCGATCCGGTCACCCAGCACGAGCGTGAATGCGCTCAGCGCGGTTCAGTCGAACGCCGGCGCACTGGCAGGCGGGGTCCTTCGCAATGCGGCGCCGTTCGCGGCATTTGGCAAGGCGCTACTCGGCGGCAGAGCGGGCGGTGGCGGGTCTGCGGCCCCGCCTGTCTCCTGCCCCGACGCACTGGCGCTGGCGCGCGGTGGGGCTGCGCCGCCAGCCTCGACTCGGCCTGCCGCGCCAGCTTCGTCGGCATCGAACACGCAGCGGAAGCTGCCGAATGCCGGAGCCCTGCTACGGCAGTTGTTCCATTGAAATGAGGATTTGATAGTGAAACGATTTTGGCAAAACGCCAGTTTCGTTCGCTCGGAGGAGGGGTACGCCATTCTACTGGATGGGCGGGCGATGCATCTGCCGGGAGGGCCCGTGCTGCGCGTGCACACCGAGCCATTGGCACGCGCGATCGCCGAGGAGTGGCAGGCCGCCGGCGGGGACAAAGACGGCGAGATGTCGTTCGCTGATACCCCGCTGACCCGACTGGCGGGGACGGCGCAACAGCGCATTGCGCCCGATCCGACGCCGACCATCGATGCCATCGCCCGCTACGGAGAGAGTGACCTCCTGTGCTACCGCGCCGACGCACCTGAGGCGCTGGTCGAGCGGCAGGCGCGTGGCTGGCAGCCGTGGCTGGACTGGGCGGCGCTGACCTACGACGCGCCCCTGCGCGTTGGCACCGGGGTTGCTCATGTGCGCCAGCACCGCGACAGCATCGGCGCGTTACGCCGCGCGGTGGCTGCAATGGATGTGGCGGCGCTGGCAGCGCTGGGTATCGCGGTGCCGGCGCTAGGCAGCCTGATCCTGGGGCTCGCACTGGCCGAGGGCGGGCTGGACGCCGCCCAAGCTCATGAACTGGGTGCGCTGGACGAGTTGTTCCAGGCTGAACAGTGGGGGGAGGATGCGGAGGCCGCCGCTCGCCGGCGGGCGATCGCTGAGGACGTCGCTCTGGCGGCCCGGTTCATCGGTCTCACGCGGAGGCAGGCGAGATGAATGCGAAACGACTGGTGATCTGCGGACGGGTGCAGGGCGTCGGGTTTCGCGAGTGGATGGTGGAGAAGGCAGGGGTCCTCGGGCTGGCCGGATGGGTGCGGAATCGAGTGGATGGCTCGGTCGAGGCGCTGGTAGCAGGAGATATCGCCGCGGTGGAGGAGATGCTGCGGCTGTGCCGGCGCGGGCCACGGATGGCGGAAGTCCTCAGCATCGAGGAGGAGATCGCGGATCCGCCGGAGCATCCGGGGTTTCATCGCGGGGGGACGATTTAGCGCCCGGCGGGTGTGCGGCGGTGGTGGGATTCTCATCCGCGACGCAACGGTTGGTTCGACCTGTTCGCGAACTAACCTCCGCCGCACGGTCGGGGGTCGGGGACCGCGCATGCCGCTTGCGCAGCTTCACCGAACACCTCATCCCAAGCGGCGCGCAGGGCGACGTCGGCGTCTTCGACCGTCAGCTTGTGCCCCAACGCGGCAAGGCTGGTGACGCCGTGCTCGCGGATGCCGCAGGGGACGATGCCGGCGAAATGCGACAGGTCCGGATCCACGTTCAACGCGACGCCGTGCCAGCTCACCCAGCGGCTCACGCGGACGCCGATGGCGCCGATCTTGGCTTCGGTGTCGGGGCCGGTCGCAACCCAGATGCCGATACGGCCGGCGCGGCGCTCGCCAAGCACGCTGAAGCGGGCGAGCGTGCGGATCAGCCATTCCTCCAGGCCGTGGACGAAGCAGCCGATGTCCCGCGGCGGCACGCTGCCATGGCGGGCTGTCAGGTCCAGCATCACGTAGGCGGTGCGCTGGCCGGGCCCGTGGTAGGTCCACTGGCCGCCGCGGCCTGCGGCGAAGGTCGGAAATCGGGTCGGGTCGGTGAGATCCTCGGGCTTCGCGGAGGTGCCGGCGGAGTAGAGCGGCGGGTGTTCCACCAGCCAGACCAGCTCGGACGCCGCGCCGGCGCGGATCGCCGCGACGCGGTCGCGCATCAGGGCGAGGGCGTCGGGATACGGGGTAAGGCCCCCGGTGATGCGCCATTCCAGCGCACCGGCGGCAATTGAAGGCGTGGCATCCATCGGCTATATCCCGCGCCTTGCTTACCCCACGTGCGGTCGTGGCGGAATGGTAGACGCGCAAGCTTGAGGTGCTTGTGGGGGAAACCCCGTGGAAGTTCGAGTCTTCTCGACCGCACCAGAGATCGTCGCCGCCCTGGTCAGATGCCGGCTCTCGTCAGGTGATGCGCGGACCGGCAGAGCCGCCGCCCGGTCCTTGCGGATCGGGCATGAAGTGGTCGGAGTGAGAGGATTCGAACCTCCGGCCCCAGCGTCCCGAACACTGTGCTCTACCAGGCTGAGCTACACTCCGGCCGATGCGCGACGATCGGGCCGGCGCGCGGCGCGCATATAGCGCTGGCAATCCGCTGCCGCAAGCGCCCCCTCCCGACAGCGCCCCCGC
>JASHVB010000299.1 GCA_030039695.1 Acetobacteraceae bacterium | reverse complement strand
CGAGCCGGAGGCTGCTCTGTCAGTAGCGCTGACGAAGGCGGATGAAGCACTGTACGCGGCCAAGTGCGCGGGCCGCGATCGCATCGTTTCTGCAGAAGTGAGCAAGGCAACGGGCAACGTGCTGTCGGTACCGGAGGCGCCGCCGCGCACGCCGACGACCGAGCAAGCTGAAGACCCACGTCGCGCCGTGTTTCGCTGAGAATGTGGAGCGCCCCAGGCTCCGGGCCTTCGCGCGGGCCGCGTGTTTTCCAGTCCAACGCCAGCCACGTCTCCGCCAAGGAGATGCGGCGGGTGGGTGAAGCACATTGACCACGAAACCGGCAAGGCGACCGTCCAGGCCACGGCCGACGCCGATGTGGGGTAGATCTGATGGCGCCGCCGCCGCCTTTGCCATGTACTCGACGTGGGTCTGCAATAGCCGCCACGCCCAGCAGCGCGGCGTCGCGCGCATCCGTGCCCCGGTATCGATGGCTGCACGGGCGTCCCTCAGCGCTGTCCATTGCCGAAGCGTGATGGACGTATTCTCGCTCCCGGTGGGCGACGTCCTGCAACAACCCAACTTCGTTCGGACCAGCGGGTAGAAATTCCATCCCTGACGGCGCATGTTGGTCCCAACCAGCCGCCGGCCCCCCTGGCGGCGTTCCTGAGAGCGCGGGAACGAGCGGTGGGACCACCTCCCTCGGCCCGCTACTGCGCGCTTGCCGGAGGAGATGGACTTGGCGGCCACAACGATTTCGCGGACCAACGGCTTCACCCGGCCGGTGGAGACCATCGACACCTCTCCCGCCATCGCCGACAGCACTAAGACCACCACCTGCTACATGTGCGCCTGCCGCTGCGGGATCCGCGTGCACCTGAAGGACGGCCGCATACGCTACATCGAGGGCAACCCCGACCATCCGGTGAACAAGGGTGTGCTGTGCGGCAAGGGTTCCGCCGGCATCATGAACCACTACTCGCCGGCGCGGCTGCGCAAGCCGCTGCTGCGCACCGGAGAGCGCGGCAGCGGCGATTTCAGGGAGATCGAGTGGGAAGAAGCGCTGTCGCTGGCCGCGAAATGGCTTGGCGACATTCGTGCTACCGAGCCGCGTAAGCTCGCGTTCTTTACCGGCCGCGACCAGAGCCAGAGTTTCACCGGCTGGTGGGCGAAGCAGTTCGGCACACCAAACTATGCCGCGCACGGCGGGTTTTGTTCCGTCAACATGGCGGCGGGCGGGCTTTACACGGTGGGCGGCAGCTTCTGGGAGTTCGGCGAGCCGGACTGGGAACGCACGAAATACCTGCTGATGTTCGGCGTTGCCGAGGACCACGATTCCAACCCGATCAAGCTGGGCATCGCCAAGCTGAAGGCGCGTGGCGCGAAGTTCGTGTCGGTGAACCCGGTGAACACTGGTTACTCCGCGGTCGCCGACGAATGGGTCGGCCTTCGCCCCGGCACCGATGGCTTGTTCGTGCTGTCGCTCGTGCACGAGCTCCTGCAGGCGGATCGTATCGATCTGGATTTCCTTGCCCGCTACACCAATGCCGCCTGGCTGGTGGTCCAGAATCGGGGTGGCGCCGATGATGGATTGTTCGTGCGCAACGCCGACGGGAAACCGCTCGCTTGGGACCGCGCGACGGGCGCCGCGATAGACGCCGCCACACCTGGCATGCAGCCGCAGATCGCAGGCGAGATTGCGCTGCCTGACGGCCGCCGCAGTCTGCCGGTGTTCCATCTGATTGCGGAACGATATCTCGATGGCCGCTATGCCCCGGACGTGGTTGCCGAAACCTGCGGCATTCCCGCCGCGACGATCCGCCGCATCGCCCACGAACTCGCCGATGTCGCATTCAACCAGGCGATCGAGCTGGATCAGCCGTGGACCGACGTGTCGGGGCGGCGACACAACAAAATGGTCGGCCGGCCGGTGGCGATGCATGCGATGCGCGGTATTTCCGCGCACACGAACGGCTTCCAGACCTGCCGCGCCATTCATCTGCTGCAAATGCTGTTGGGCGCCGTCGATACACCTGGTTCGTGGCGCTACAAGTCGCCGTTTCCTCGCCCGATTCCGCCGGGACCGCTGCCGGTCGGCAAAGGTAGCAAGCCAAACGAAATGCTGCCCGGCACGGCGCTCGGCAACCCGCACGGTCCCGAAGACCTACTGCTCGACGATGACGGCAACGCAATCCGCATCGACAAGGCTTATACCTGGGACGCCCCGATCGCCGTGCACGGGCTGATGCACACGGTGATCGCCAATGCGCATGCGGGCGATCCCTACAAGGTCGACACGCTCTTCCTGTACATGTCCAACATGGCCTGGAACTCCTCGATGAACCCCGGGGAGACGGCGCGCAAGCTGGCCGACAAGGATCCTGCCACCGGCGAATACGTCATCCCGCGCGTCATCTACGCCGATGCGTATTTCTCCGAGACCGTCTCTTACGCCGACCTGATACTGCCTGACACGACCTATCTGGAACGCTGGGACTGCATCTCGCTGCTCGACCGCCCGATCGGCAGTCCGGAAGGACCGGGCGACTCAATTCGCCAGCCGGTGCTAGCGCCCGACCGCGACGTGCGCGCGTTTCAGGACGTGCTCATTGAACTCGGCGCTCGGCTGCAACTGCCGGGTTTCGTCAAAGGCAATGGCACGCCGGTCTATCGCGACTATGCCGACTATATTGCCAATCATGAACGACGCCCAGGCGTCGGACCGCTCGCCGGCTTCCGCGGGGCGGACGGCAAATCGGTCGGCGTTGGGGCACCGAATCCGCAGCAACTGCAGCGGTATGTGGAGAATGGCTGCTTCTGGCAGTACCATCACGCGCCCGAGGCACTGTATTACAAACACGCCAATGCGGTGTACCTGGAAGACGCGAAACGCCTCGGTTTGATCGACAGCGTGGCGCAGATCGTGCTGCAGCTGTACAGCGAGCCGTTGCAGAAGTTCCGCCTCGCCGCCGAAGGCCACGGCGCAAGCCAGCCGCCCGAGGCGAAGCGTGAGCAGGTCCGCAAGTACTTCGATCCGCTGCCGATCTGGTATCCACCGTTTGAGGAATCGCTGCCCGAGCAAGCGGCCTATCCGTTGCACGCGATCACCCAGCGGCCGATGGCAATGTACCATGCGTGGCACTCGCAGAATGCGTGGCTACGGCAGATTTACAGTCACAACCGGCTTTATATGCATCGCGGCACAGCCGCCGCGCTGGGCATTCAGGACGACGGATGGGTGTGGGTGATCAGCCGCAATGGCCGCCTGAAGTGCCAAGTGCGGCTGATGGACGGCGTAAATCCCGCCACGGTGTGGACCTGGAACGCGATCGGCAAGCGGCGCGGCGCGTGGAACCTGTCGGACGACGCACCAGAGTCCAAGAAGGGGTTCCTGCTGAACCACGTGATTTCCGAATTTCTCGATGGAGGAAGGCAGTTGAACGCCGATCCGGTGACCGGACAGGCAGCGTGGTACGATCTGCGCGTTCGGGTCGAGAAGGCGGATGGACCAGAAGAAACGCTGCCCCGACCGGCTGCACTGCATCGTCCGACAGGAATGTCGGCGCCGCCACGCAACCTGCATTATGCCGTCACCGGGCTCGATATGGCGGCGCATATCACCGCCCTCCCTTCCTTTGACGGAAGGGAAAGCGGGGAGGGGTCCGAGCGACCACAGCCTCACCCCCTGCCCCCAACACCCTCCGTCGAGGGGAGGGAGGGATAACGGACATGACCGCCATCCCCAAACCCGACCGGAAGAAGCTCGGCCTCGTCATCGACCTGGACACCTGCGTTGGCTGTCACGCTTGCGCGGTGAACTGCAAGGAGTGGAACACCTCCAGTCATTCCGGCTCGCTGACCGACTTCAACGCCTATCAGGACCATCCCGATGGCGTGTGGCTGAACCGTGTCCACACGTACGAAGCCGGGATGGGAGCGGACAGCCGCACGGTGCATTTCCCGCGTTCGTGCCTGCATTGCGAGGACCCACCCTGCGTCACTGTCTGCCCCACCGGTGCCAGCTACAAGCGGGCCGAAGACGGCATCGTGCTCGTCAACGCCGAGATCTGCATCGGCTGCAAGTTGTGCTCCTGGGCCTGCCCGTACGGCGCGCGCGAGTTCGACGAGGACCAAGGCGTGATGCGCAAGTGCACCCTGTGCATCGATCGTATCTACAACATCAATCTCCCGGAACAGGAGCGCCAGCCCGCCTGCGTCAACACGTGCCCTGTGCGTGCGCGGCATTTCGGTGATCTTGGCGATCCGAACAGCGCGGTGTCGAAGCTTGTCGCGGAGCGCGGTGGGTTCGACCTGATGCCGGAGCAAGCAACCAAGCCGGTGAACAAATACTTGCCGCCGCGTCGTCGCTCGGCGCACACCGCCCCGGCGGAATCGCAACGCCCGACCGGGGGCAACGGCGTGCTGCGCTGGATCGACCGCGTGCTGTCACGATGAACCCGACGTTCTCCGTGATCCTGCTGACGACCGCATCGGGCGCCGGGTACGGCATGCTGGCATGGCTCGGCGTGCTGAATGCCCTGCGTCTGCTGCCGGCATCGCCGATGTTCGGCGTTGCGTCGATCTTCGTCGCACTGGTGCTCAGCGCCATTGGCATGATCGCATCGTTGTTCCATCTCGGCCGGCCGGAACGTGCGTGGCGCGCGGTATCACAATGGCGCACGTCATGGCTGTCACGTGAGGGCGTGCTGGCGTTACTCACCATTCTGCCGGCGGTAGGCTTCGCGGCGGCATGGTGGTTCGCGGGGCGGGTCGTGGGCGCCACGGTTGCGTTGGGTCTGCTCGCTGCGGCATGCGGGCTTGCGACTGTCGCCTGCCAGGCGATGATCTACGCCAGCCTGAGGCCGGTGCGGCAATGGTGTAACCCTCTGGTGCCGGCCAACTTCCTGTTGCTCTCGCTATATTCCGGCGCCGTGTGGCTCACGGCCGCCGTCGCGGTTGATGATGCCGTCGCGGCACGGCTGCCGGTGATGATCGCCGTGGTGTCTGCCATTGGCGCCGCGGTCGTGAAGTGGGCGTACTGGCGGCGAATCGATGCGTCGACGCCGGTCGCGACGATCGAGACTGCCACGGGGTTGGGCTGGCTCGGGCCGGTGCGCTCGCTCGAACCGCCGCACACCGAGGAGAACTTTCTGCTGCGTGAGATGGGCTACGTGATCGCGCGCAAGCATGCGTCGCGTCTGCGCGCTGTTGCCATGGCGGTGGGGTTCATTGTGCCGGTCGTGCTGCTGGTCGCCACGGCTGCTGTTGGCGGTTCGGCCGGCGTGGTCGTGTTTTGTGTTGCGGCGGTGCTGGCCGTATTGGGAATCTACATAGAACGCTGGCTGTTCTTTGCCGAAGCGACGCATACGGTGACGCTGTACTACGGACGATGACGCCCGGCCCGGAGACGGCGAGGGATCAGGGCGCAGCTCAGGCGCCGAAGCTCAGGGACCCACGATGGCAGGTCGAGACACTGTTGCGCGGGAACACCAGAGTCGATGCGGCGGAAGTCCGCAGGTCCCTCGCGGTCAACGCATCGGATCTCGTCCTCTCCCGCCAAGCGGCAGCGGTCCTATCCGATCAAACCGCCGGCTCGGACGCGACCCGCGGCGCTTCGCTGCGCGCCTGATCCGTCAGCATCTCGATCTGACCGGTAATGTGGCCGCCGTCTTCCACCTGCAGCCGTCGGCAGCGGGCCTTGCCCAACACCTTCCCGCTGGCGCGCACGATCAGCGCCGCGCGCGCGGTCAGTGTGCCATCGATCGTGCCGGCGATTTCCGCGTCCTCGATCTCGACCTCGCCCTTGAACACACCGCCCGGCGCAATAGACAGCTCCGTCGCGTGAATCATAGTGGCCTCGACCGTGCCCTCCACCACCAGCCGTTCGGCATCCTGCACCGTGCCCTGCACGCTGATGCCGCGGCCTACCACCAGGGTGCGCCGCTCGCCCGGCTCGCGCGCTGCGGTTGGGCGCGGGAGTGGCATGCCGGGCCGCGGCGCTCCCGTTGGTGGAACGGCGGTGGCGGGGCCGGTGGGCGGTGCGGGGAAGGGCGGGCGGGCCATGGTGTGCGCCTCCTTTGGTGGGGCGGGACGGAACGGCGGCACGCCGAGTCCTGTGTCGCCCGATGTGGGTTTTGCGCCGAGCATCTGTGCAGGCTGGACGCTGCTCTCGGACGGGCTTTCGTCCGAGCGGTCGTCGGGAGCGCTGGTCGGGCCCGGCGGCAATGTCGCGCCGGACCCAGAATTCGGCTCGTCTGGCTTGCGGCGTTTGAACAAGGTTCCCCCCATTTGCTTGGCTAAAGGGCCGAGTCCATCGGAACGCAATCGGGTTAACACGGCTTTGCGCGCCGGAACAACCGCCCGGATGCAACGATCGATGTCAGGAACGAGTGAACGATCCAGGCTGCGAGAGCGCATCGTCCAGCACATGCACCATTGCCGCCGTGCCCAGCACCGGTATCAACAGGTTCGCCCCCGGGAGGTAGGCCGCCGCCGCCATGAGTCCGCCTTGCGCCAGGATCCGCCATCGAAATCTGCGATACAGCGAGTCGGCGGCGGCGCGCGGCATCCTTCGCATCGATACCGTGACAAACAGGCCGCGGCCCAGCGCATAGGCGGCGATCGCCCATGCCAACACGACGCCGGCTCCCGGCAGGATCAGTACGAGTAGGACCGCGATCAGGCTGAATATCAGAATGCGCACGCAAAGGACGACTGCATCCCATGCCTGAGCAGCAATGGGAGCGCCGCATGCGGGCGGCAGGGACGGATAGTACCGCCGCTCTACCGCAGCCGCGATGCGGCCGAGATACAGCATGCTGATCGCCGCCGCGAGCGGCAGGAACAACCATAGCGTCAGCAGCGTGGCGCCGACGGTCGCGAGCAGCTCGGCCGCCCAGCCCAGGGGGCCGTGCCATGGTAACACGTGCTGGACCACCCACACGGCAACCAGGTGCAGCGCAATGAAACAAACAGCCGACCACGCGAGGCAGCGCAGCAGCACGGCCAGGAAAGCGCGATCGCCCAGTTGGGCGATCGCGCGCGCCATCGGTGTCAGCACGCTGCGCTCGTCACGGCTGCGCACGCCCCCTCCTATTCAATGCCAGCACGATGATCTCGATGCCCTGCCCCTGCCAGCGCTGCAACGCCTGATGACACCGACGCCTATCACCGGGCCAAGGGTGGCGTCAGGGAGATCGTTGCCGCTCGGTGAACGGGTGCGCAGACGGCGGGCCGCCGACCATGCCGCACAGCACCTAATGGACCAGCACGATCGGCGGAACCCACCCCCACACCCCCTGGCACGCGGCTGAAACCGACCCCTCGACGGCATCGGCGGCGGGCTGTGCGGCACGGCGCGGTCATGGGGTTCGAGCGCCGAACGGCCGATCTCGATCGACGAGCTGAACAGCCTGCTCGACCCGACGGTGCCGGTTAGTGCGAACAATGTGGCACCGGCTGTTTCCAGGCGCGCGATTACGAATGCCGCATCGACCGGCTTGCTGCCGGGCGCCACCAGCGCGGGCGTAGCGCGCTTCGAGGCGTTGGATGGCATTGCGGTGTCCTTTGCCGCGGTGTGCTCAACTCGGACGTACCGGCACCGAGTACCGCACGCACTGAGCTCCATGCCAGCGCTGATGGCGCGCGATGAGCACGGACCTCCGACGGACATCGGTTCATACTCTGCGATTTCCGGCTCGGGGGCGAGGTTTGGCGAAGGTACCCGTGCGCATACGTAACGGCCGCACTCGATGAACGTCCAGGGCTGACGCTGAATACGACGGCAATGTCGTCCGGCAAGGCGCCCCCGGCGGCACGGGGCAAAGCGCAGAATTCTTTGGAGTGAGCTAATTGGTTTTGTGCTCGTCTGGAATATGTGCGTTCGATGTCAGCCTCAATGTCGCCAAACGTCAATGTAAGTGACACAGCGGTAGACAGACGCCACTGCTTATTGCAATGCGCATGGCCGAAGCGAGCCGGTCGGGGTCGCTCACCGGTCCGCTGTTTGCCGCATGACAGGACGGGCACCAGCCACGCGGCCTGCCGGCGTGTCTCTGCCCGCCGCTCCGACACTGCAAATGGCGACGCTTCCAGTCCTGGCCGATCACTCTCCCCTCCACAGCTGATCTGCCTCTGGCATTGTTAGCCAAGCTGACGTAAACTACGCCGCATGAGCGACCCGGTGCAGATCGGCGCGCGCATCCGCGACGCGCGGCAGGACAAGGGCTGGACACAGGAGCGTCTTGCTGAATCGGTTGGAGTGTCGCGCAGCGCTGTTGCGCAATGGGAGACCGGCCGCGCCGGCCAGCTCACCGGCCACCTCTCCCGCATCGCCGAAGTGCTCGACGTCGGCATCGAACACCTGACTCACGGCCGCAACAAACGGGCGTCGTCCCACGTCGGCAGCAGCGACGAACTCGCCGTCCTGCGCCTCTACCGCGAGATGCCACCGGAAGACCGCCAGCTCCTGCTGCGAACCGCCCGCCGCTTGGCGCGGCGTTGACCCGAGCGCTCCCGCGTTTTCACCCAGTTGCAGTGGCCGGAATTGTGACAGCGTCGCGGACTTTGTCTCCGAGCCTTCGCAAACGGGCGCGGTGTATTCGATTCCGCCAAGGGCGGACCTCTAGCCCTCTCCGCATCGCAGCCAACGCCACCGCGCGATAACGCGCAGGCCTTCGGGTGGGTCAGCGCGCCGCCGTCTCGACGGCACGCCGGCACGCCGCGGCGACGAGTGTGGCGACGGCGGAAGAGGCGATGCGCGTCACCACCGTGTCTGCGCGGCTGGTCAGGATGATGGGTACACGCGCGCCGAGTACGACGCCGGCACTTTCGGCGCCTGCAAGGAAGGAGAGGCTTTTGGCCAGCATGTTGCCGGCTTCGAGGTTGGGCACAACCAGCACGTTGGCGCGGCCGGCGACCGGCGAGACGATGTGCTTGATCGCCGCGGCCTCATGGCTGATCGCATTGTCCAATGCCAGCGGCCCGTCGAGGATGCCGCCGGTGATCTGGCCGCGGTCGGCCATTTTGCACAAGGCGGCTGCCTCAACGGTGGAGGGGACTTTCGGATTTACCGTCTCGGTCGCCGACAGGATCGCCACCAGTGGTTGCTGGATGCCGATGGCGTGGGCGAGGTCGATGGCGTTCCGTACGATGTCCGCTTTCTCTTCCAGTGTCGGCGCGATGTTTACCGCGGCATCGGTGATGATCAGCGGCGCCGCATGGTCCGGCACGTCCATGATGAAGCAGTGACTGATGCGCCGCTCGGTACGTAAGCCGCTGTCATGCGCCACCACGGCGCCCATCAACTCGTCGGTGTGCAGGCTGCCCTTCATCAGGGCCTCGGCCTTGCCTTCTCGCACGAGGGCGACGCCCTTGGCGGCGGAGTCGTGGCTGTGCGCCGACGCGACGATCGGCAGCCCGGTTATGTCGATGCCGTTCTGCCGCGCCACCTCCCGCAGCCGCGCGGGCGGCGCGACGAGCACCGGCGAAATCAGGTTCAGCCGACGTGCTTCGACCGCGCCCGCGAGCGACGCCGCATCACACGGATGCACCACGGCGGTGATGACGGGTGGCAGCCGCTGCGCCATCGCCACCACGCGCTGGTACTTTTCCCGGCCATGCTCCGCCAGGGCGTCTGTTGCATCCTGACCGGTTTCGTTCAGCCGTTCGTTCATGCGTGCCTGATGCCAAGGGCAGCTTACGATTGCATTGACCTAAGTCAACGGTGCGGCTGTCGCCATCGAGCGCATCGCATATATCCGCGGAACTCGACAACAAACCGCTCATGTCACAGCGGGCTGTGCGGCGGCAGGCATCGCAACGAAATGTAGCCTGGTGTGGACAGTGAAACGTAACGACACCATTTTGTAGATGATGGGCCCGGTTGTGGCGTGGCAATGTCACCCCCCGTATGCTCCGGTTGCTGAAGTGAGGGATAGCGTCGATGCGTCGCGTTACAACGTGTGTTGGTCTGGTATCAGCGCTGGCTCTCGGCGCCTGCGCGGTGCCGCCGCCACAAGGGCCAAGCGTGGTCGCCATGCCTGGACGCGGCAAGGACATGGCCAGCTTCCAGCAAGATGACCTGGTGTGCCGACAATTTGCCTCCAGCCAGACGGGTGGCATGTCAGCGGCCCAGGCGGGCACCAGTGCGGCCGTCGGTAGCGCGGTGCTCGGCACGGCTCTGGGGGCCGGGGTGGGTGCCGCGCTCGGAGCCGTGGGCGGGGCGGCCGGTGCTGGCGCGGCGATTGGCGGCGCCACCGGCCTGTTGGCCGGATCGGCTATCGGCGCCGGGAATGCGCAGGTCTCCGCCGCGGGCATACAGCAGCGCTACGACGTGGCCTACGCGCAGTGCATGGCAGCACACGGCAACCAAGTACAGGTGCCGCAGGTCTTCGCCGGCGGCTACCCCTACGGCCCTCCACCGCCGTCCTACTACGGTTGGGGGCCGGGATGGTACGGCGGCTGGTGGCCGGGGTGGTACGGGCCAACCGTTGCCATCGGGGTTGGCGGCGGCTGGGGCTGGGGCTGGGGCAGGGGCTGGGGCTGGGGAGGCGGCTGGCA
This sequence comes from Acetobacteraceae bacterium, assembly GCA_030039695.1. Next base: position 870 of record JASHVB010000299.1, on the reverse strand, counting down.
TGGTGGACGTGGTTGGCGCTGAGCCCGGCTGATCTCCCGCTTCCGTGAGGCCCGCGGCGTTGCCGCATGGGGTCGGGCATGCCATATCCGAGTTGACCGGTCGGTTTTTTTACCGCCCTCCCAAGACGAGGCAGGAGTAACAATGCGGGTTGTCCTGGCCCAGCCACGTGGCTTCTGTGCGGGCGTGGAGCGGGCGATCGAGATCGTCGAGCGGGCGCTCAAGAAATACGGTCCCCCGATTTATGTGCGGCATGAAATTGTCCACAACCGACACGTGGTCGAGGACCTGCGCACGCGCGGCGCCATCTTCGTCGATGAGCTGGACGAGATCCCGCCGGGTGCCCGCACGGTGTTCTCTGCCCACGGCGTGGCCAAGCGGGTGGAGGCGCTGGCGCGCGCGCGCGACCTGCCGGTCATCGACGCGACGTGCCCGCTGGTCGCCAAGGTGCACAATGAGGGTCGCCGCTACGCCTCTCAGGGTCGGGAGATCGTGCTGGTTGGCCACGCTGGCCATGCCGAAGTGGAAGGCACGATTGGCCAGGTTCCCGCCAAGGTGCACCTGGTGCAGACAGTGGAGGATGTGGCGATGCTGCGGGTCCGCGATCCGGACAAGCTGGCCTATATCACCCAGACGACGCTGTCGGTGGACGACACGCGCGGCATCATCGCCGCACTGCAGGCTCGCTTCCCGAGCATCGTCGGCCCGGACGTGCGTGATATCTGTTACGCCACGCAGAACCGCCAGCAGGCAGTGCGCGAACTGGCGCACACGGTGGACGTGATTCTGGTCGTGGGATCGCGCAATTCCTCGAATTCCAACCGGTTGCGCGAGATCGGAGAAGAGCTCGGCAAGCGTGCCTACCTGATCGA
>JASHVB010000298.1 GCA_030039695.1 Acetobacteraceae bacterium | reverse complement strand
GTCGATCACTTCATCATGCGCTGCCAGTGGCCCGGATTGCCGCAGGAGCGCACGCTGGCTTCGATCAGGCGGCTAGGCGAGATATTCGCATAAGGATCATCCAAGCCATCCTGCATCTGACAGCCCGCGAACACGCCCAGCGCAGGTCTGCGCAGACACGACCGTTACCGCCCGCTCGTAGCCCCAGGCAACCGATGCGCTTGGGCCGGGGCCTTCACCGGCAGGGCGATCAGGAAACCTTGCGCGATCGGCAGCATAAGGGCGTTCATCACTTGCACGCCAACATTCAGCGCGACCCCGCTCAGCGGCGTGAGCATGGTCAGCAAACAGGATCTCTCAAGCCGCAGTGAGACGGTCGATCTCCCCCAGTTCCTCATCAGACAATTTCCAAGTGCCCGCCTTCACATTCTGCTCCAATTGTTCAGGACCGGTAGCCCCGGCGATCACACTCGCCACCGGCTGCTGCGACAGCAGCCAACTGAACGCGAGCTCCAGCATGGTGTGTCCTCGGCCTTCAACAAGATCCGCCAGCCGCTCTGTCACCAGCCAATTCCGCTGCGTCAAATATCGATCGGCCAAACGATCTATCCTAGCCAGCCGCGCTCCCGCCGGTAGCGCCATGTTGCGCCGGTACTTGCCGGTGAGCAGACCACTGGCCAAGGGAAAGAATGGCAGCAGGCCCATGCCGAACTTCAGCATCGCCGGTCTGAGCTGCGGCTCAACGACGTCACGTACCACCAGCGAATACTCGTCCTGACAGGAGATGAAGGCCGTCAAACCGTTGGATTTGGCCGTCCATTGGGCATCGACAACCTGCCAAGCCGGAAAATTGGAGCATCCGATATAACGGACTTTGCCCTGGCGGACCAGGTCGTCGAGTGCGCGTAATGTCTCTTCGATCGGCGTGCGCGGGTCGGGCGCATGGATCTGATACAGGTCGATCCAGTCAGTACGCAGGCGGCGCAGGCTATCCTCCACCGCCTGCATAATGTAATGGCGGGAGCCACCGACCTTCACCCCCGCGTCGTCCATCGGATTGCCGAACTTGGTGGCGAGCACGATGTGCTTGCGTTCGTCGCCGAGTACCTGCCCCATTTCGGTCTCCGACCCACCGCGGTTGCCGTAGGTATCGGCGGTATCGAACAGCGTGATGCCGAGGTCCAGTGCCTTGTAGATGACCTTGCGCGTCGCCTCGAAATCGATGCGCCCGCCGAAGTTGTTGCAGCCAAGGCCGATCGCGGAGACGCGGAGGCCGGACTGACCGAGATTGCGACTTTCCATGGTTAGCGCTCCTGTGACGATGTTGACAAAACTCGGCCGATCGCGGGTTACAGTCAAAGCTCTTCCAGTACTTGAGCTATCCCACACCGCCGCCAGCGCAACGCCGCGTCTCAGGTCGACGCGGCCGGCCAGGTCAATAGACCAGTCCAGCGTGCGGTAATGACCGTCGCAAGCGACATCGGAGATCGGGGGCATGGTGACGCCCGGGGCCCCGCACCGCACGCAAGCAAACGCCGCGCCGTAGGCGAAGGGCCGAGTGCTTACGGATGGCGAAGCCCCCTCACCACCTACTGAGCGCGGGACCGGAAGGTGGCGGGGGACATCAAGGACGCACGCGCCAGCGCATTGTCCTGCCGACCGGGACGGCGTCTGGACAAGGGCTGCCGCATTGCGCAACGGTTCTCGTATCAACGCACCAGGAGCACCCCTCATGTTGTTCGACGTCCTCGGAACCACGAATGAGAATGTCTATAAGCTGCTGGTCGCCACGATCGGACCTCGTCCGATCGCCTGGGTGACCACGCAGGACGTGGACGGCACGGTAAACGCCGCGCCGTTCTCCTTTTTCAATGCGATGTCGGGCAATCCGCCGGTGGTGGCGATCGGTATCGGCGGACGCGGGCCGGGCGACGTGAAGGACACCGGGGGGAACATCCGCCGCACCGGCGAATTCGTGGTGAACTTGGTCAATTACAAGCTTGCGGAGCAAATGAACATCACCGCGATCGATTTTGCGAAATCGGTGAACGAACTTGTGCAAGCAGGGCTGAGCACGGCATCGTCGCATCACGTGAAGCCGCCGCGCATCGCCGAAGCCCCGGTTTCGATGGAATGCGAGCGGCTGGTGATCGTCGATGTCGGCATCGATCGGGCGGTCATATTGGGCAAGGTCGTGGCATTCCACGTACAGGATGATTGCGTGCTCGACAGGGATCGGTGCTATATCGACACGCCGAAGCTAGATCTGATCGGCCGCATGCACGGCCGCGGCTGGTATGCGCGCACAACGGACCGGTTCGAGATGCCGCGCATCGACGTGAGCGATTGGCCCCTGCGCAAGGTGGCAGCGGAATAGTTGCTGTCACTGCCAGGCCGTGCAGCCAAGGCCTGGCCCGCTTCAGGACCCAGGCGGCGCGGGTCTGCTGCGACGCCTCGCGGTGCGCAATAGCACGGTTGCAATCCCGGCAAGAGAGCCGCCTCGGTCGGGACCGGCGATAGCGGGTCCGGCTCGCTCTGCTGGCGGACCGGGCGCTGCGTCGGGCAGCAGCCCTTCGTGGGCGTTAGCCACGACCACGGCACAAACCAGAGCCGGTCCCGGATCGCTTCGGGGCCGGCTTCCTGCCTAGGCGCGTGGCGTGACTACTGCAGCGCGATGCCGCCGCGCGGCGTGGCTGCATGCTCTTTCAGCACCGAATCCGTTGTGGAATCCACCTCCTTCAGCAGCACATCATAACCCCACAGGTCGGCGATGTGCTGGAGCACCAGCCGCGCGTCGCGCTCGTCCAGCAACACGCGATTCAGCACCGCGTGATGCAGGATCAGCCGCCGGTCGCCGGCGAGATCCACGTCCACCACCTGGATGTCCGGCGTGGAGTACGACACGTCGTAGTGGCGCGACAGCGCGCGCTGAATCTTACGATAGCCACGCTCGTCATGGATCGCCTCGACGCGGAGGTTCGGCTCGTTCGCATCGTCCAGCACGTGGAACAAGCCAAAATGGCGGATCAGCCGCGGGCTGAGGAACTGCAGGATGAAGCTCTCGTCGCGGTAGTTCGCCCAGATGTCGCGCAGCACCGCCATCTCGTCACCAGTGCCGGCGATCGCCGGGAACCACTGCTGGTCTTCCGCGGTCGGTTCGGTGACGATACGCGCGATGTCCTGCATCATGCCGAAGCCAAGCGCGTATGGATTCCAGCCGCCATATCGCGGATCGTCGAACGAAGGTTGGAACACCACATTGGTGTGGCTCTTCAGAAATTCCACCATCGCACCGTCCGTCAGCAGGCCCTTCTCGTGCAGCCGGTTCATGACGCGGTAGTGCACGTAGGTGGCGCAGCCTTCGTTCATTACCTTGGTCTGGCCCTGTGGCAGGAAGTACTGCGCGATGATGCGGACAATGCGAAGCACCTCGCGCTGCCAAGGCGCCAGACGCGGCGCACTCTTCTCGAAGAAATACAGGAGGTTCTCCTGGGGAAGTTGCAGCAGCGCCTTGCGCTTTTCCTCTGCCGTTGGATCGTGGCGTAGCGTGCTCTTGCCGGGCACCGTGCGCCACAGGTCGTTGAACACCGCCTCGTCATGTTCGCGCCGCTCGCGCTCGCGCTTCTCTTCCGAGCGCAGATCCAACGACCGCTTGCGCGGAAAGCGATGAACGGCGTGGTTCATCAGCGCGTGCGCAGCGTCGAGTAGACGCTCGACCTGGGCTTCTCCGTATTTTTCCTCACAGTGGGCGATATAGCCGCGAGCGAATTCAAGGTAGTCCAGGATGCCGTCGGCGTCGGTCCATTGCTTGAAGACGTAGTTGTTCTTGAAGAAGTGGTTATGGCCGAATGCAGCGTGGGCAATGACCAGCGTCTGCATCACCGCCGTATTCTCCTCCATGACGTAGGAGATGCACGGATTGGAGTTAATGACGATCTCGTACGCCAGACCCTGCATGCCGGCGCGGTACAGCGCCTCATTACGGGCGAAATGCTTGCCGAACGACCAGTGCTTGTAAAACAGGGGCATGGCGATCGACGAATAGGCGTCGAGCATTTGCTCGGAATTAATGACCTCAATCTGATTCGGATAGCAATCGAGGCCGAGGTCGCCGACGGCGACTTTTTCAATCGCATCGTGCACCCGCTGAATGGTGGAAAATTCCCAGTCAGCACCTTCGAACAGCGGATGGTCCGCGCGTGTGGTTTTAAGAGTGATGCTCATAGAGACTCCTTATTCCCTCCCCCGCGCCGCGTGCGAGGGTGGGTTGGGTTAGGGTGCGGCGAGCCGCACGTCCCTCTCCCCACGTCATGCCGTCTCGTGCTCTTGCTGCGCGTTCTTTTTCGCGAACAGCTCACGGAACACGGGATAAATGTCGCGTCGGTGCCCGACCTTTCGCATCGCCATCGGCGCACCACTGCGGATGATCGCCGTGTAGGTCTGCCACAGATCGGAATCCCGCCGGATGAACCCGGGCGGGAAGTGCTCCGAATCCCGACCCACCTCCAGATACGCATAATACTGACAGACTGGCAGGATGACGTCGGTCAGCAGAGCCGCCGTCTTGTCGTTGTCCGATGCGGTGTTGTCGCCGTCCGATGCCTGCGCCGCGTAGATATTCCACGAATCCGGGTTGTAGCGCTCCTCGATCACGCGCTGCATTTCCTCCAACGCCGTGGATACCACGGTCCCACCAGTCTCCGGCGAGTGGAAGAAGGTATCCTCATCCACCTCCTGCGCTTGGTGTGTATGGCGGATGAACACGACATCCACGTGCTTGTAACGCCGCTTCAGGAAAATATAGA
>JASHVB010000297.1 GCA_030039695.1 Acetobacteraceae bacterium | reverse complement strand
TAATCATAGAGGTTTTTGCGGTCCGGCTGCCACGCAACGGAGGGTTGATCACAGGTGGAATAAAAAAATGCGCCGCCGGGCAGTCCGGCGCCAGTGACGCATGGCTGGCCATGACGTTGACGCGTCCAGACGGCCCCAGCATTCACAGCTGCACCGGCGCCGCCGCTATCAGTACGGTAGCGATACCACCGGCGAGGTGCTTCCTGAGCACCGCCATGTCGCCGGATTAGAGGCAGTCTGTCTGGACGCCAGTGGCCAGTCGGCCGATCCATGCGCAATCCAGCGCGACGATCCTGAGCCGTGCGTGGGCGATCCCGATGCAGACCGCGTCGTGCGCATTGCGGGATAATCCGCCCGGAGACGCCCGGCCGCCGGTCGGAGAGATGCTGGCAGCCGACAGTGATGATCGGTCCGATGGACCGCTCACTCCCCCGCATTTGCTTCCCAAGCGCGCAACGCAGCCACGCCATTGTCGTTCCTGTAAAGCAATGACATGGGCGACCCGCGCTTTGATAAACATACTCGTTACGTCACGTTCAAAAACAACCGGCAGCTATTCGCGGGTCGCGGCCATCCGGCATAATCGGCCATAGGCTCGCAAGGAATTCCCATATGGCCCGCGACCTGATCGGCTACGGCCGCAATCCTCCCAATCCACACTGGCTGGGCGAGGCGCGCCTGGCGGTCAACTTCGTGCTGAATTTCGAGGAAGGGTCAGAACCCTCTGTTCCTGACGGAGACCCGGCGTCCGAATGGGGCCTGACCGAATACGGCGGCGCCAGTCCCGGTGTGGTCGGGCGCGACCTCGCCGCCGAAGGCATGTTCGCGTACGGCAGCCGCGTCGGCTTCTGGCGGATCATGCGATTGTTTCAGGAACGCGAATTGCCGTTGACCGTGTTCGGCTGTGCGCTGGCCCTGGAGCGGCATCCAGCCGCCGCGGCGGCGATCCGCGCCGCGGGGTTCGATGTGTGCTGCCATGGCTGGCGATGGGAGAAGCATTTCGAACTGCCCGAGGCCGTGGAACGCGAGCGCATCGCCCGGGCCGTCGCGTCGTTGACGCAGACGATGGGCGAGCGTCCCCTCGGCTGGTATTGCCGCAGCGGGCCCGGCGTGAACACACGCCGATTGCTCGTCGAGGAAGGCGGATTTCTTTACGACTCGGACGCTTACGACGATGAGCTGCCGTACTGGACTGCGGTATCCGGCAAGCCGCATCTGGTGGTGCCGTACACGCTCTCCACCAACGATTCGAAATTCGGCCGCGGCACGTTCGCCACCGGCGACGACTTCTTCGCCTATTGCCGAGACGCCTTCGACTTCCTGTACCGCGAAGGCCGCACTCAGCCTCGCATGTTGTCGATCGGCCTGCACCAACGGCTGATCGGCCACCCAGCGCGCGCCGCCGGGTTGGAACGGCTGCTCGACCACGTCGGCCGGTTCGCCGGTGTGTGGGTGACACGGCGGCTCGACATTGCGCAGCATTGGGCGGCCATGCACCCGGCGCCGGTTGCGGGAACGGGCGGCAGTTGATATCCGCGCGTTCAAACCGCAATGCAGCATACATCCGTGACGAATGCTCAGCGCAGCATCTGGAAGCAGCGCCGGCGCCTGGCCGCGGCTTGGCTCACCGACCGCCGCCAGTTCGCCGAGCCGCGCCTGCCGCGCACGTGCCCGATCTGCGGCTACACCGGTGTGTTTGTCAGTGTCGGCCATCCGCCGCGTTGGGACGCGCGCTGCCTAAACTGCGGCAGCCGAGAGCGCCATCGGCTGCTCCATCTGTGGATTATCCAGGGAGGCGGAAACAAGCTGAACGGCAAGCGGATCCTGCATTTCGCGCCGGAAAAGATCACCATGCGGCAGATGCGGGGGAACCCGCTGTACGAGACGGCGGATTTGCACCAGCCAGGCGTGACCCACCGGGTGGACATCGCGCATGTCGAGCTGCCGGATGCCAGCTACGACGTGGTGATGGCAAACCACGTGCTGGAACACATTGCCGATGACCGCATGGCGATACGGGAGGTCTACCGCCTGTTGAAGCCAGGTGGTCTGGCGCTGCTGACCGTGCCGGTCAACACGTCGCGCCAGGAGACCTATGAGAACCCGGCGATCACGGCTCCGGCGGAGCGCCACGCACATTTCAGCGCCGAGGATCACGTGCGATACTATGGCTTGGATTTCGCCGACCGCCTGCGTGAGGCGGGATTCGCGGTGGAGACGTTCCGTATGACGCCGGAGGAGGAGGTGCGGTACGGATTGCTGCGGGATGAATGGCTCTACGTGGGTTCTAAGAAACCTGTCGCGCCTGCCGCGGGTGAAGTCGGTGTAGGGGAGCGCCGAGGGTGAGAGACCAGCCGGCGCGTCTTTTATCGGGCGATGTGCGCTCGCCAACGTCGCCCGGCGAGCAGGAGAGATCTCCGTCTCTGCCACCGTCTATCCTCGTGCTCAAGCTCGGGGCGCTTGGCAACATAGTGTTGTCGCTCAGTGCCTTCGCCGCCATCCGTCGCCACCACGCGGATGCCGCCATCACCCTGCTCACCACGGCGCCCTACGGCCACTGGATGGCCGCCTCGCCGTATTTCAACGCTGTGTTGATCGACGCACGGCCGCCCGCCTGGAACATCCCCGCCGTCCTGCGTCTCCGTCAGATGCTGGCCGGCGGCAAATTCGACCGCGTTTACGACCTGCAAACCTCCAGCCGCTCATCCTGGTATTTCCGTCTCTTCCCCGCCTCAGCCCGTCCCGAATGGTCTGGTATCGCCCCAGGCTGCGCCTTTCCGGACCGCGACCGCGATCGCGACCGCATCCACGACATCGACCGCCAGCACGGCCAGTTGCGCCAAGCCGGCATCACCGACTTCCCACCCGCCGACCTTTCATGGTCGCGCGGCGACATCGCGCGGTTCGCCCTACCGCATCGGATCGCGCTGCTGGTTCCCGGCAGTTCCGCCCACCGCCCGGTCAAGCGTTGGCCAGTCGCGCACTATCGCGCACTCGCGATCGCGCTGGAACGGCGTGGGCTGACTCCCATCGTGGTTGGCACCGAGCAGGATCTGGGCGCGGCCATCGCCAGCGGCTCCGGTGCCCTCGACCTGACTGGCAAGACTTGCTTCGGCGACATCGCGGATCTCGGCCGCATCGCCGCATTCGCGGTCGGCAACGACACGGGCCCGATGCACCTCGTCGCCGTCGCGGGCTGCGCATCGCTGGTGTTGTTCTCACACGATTCCGATCCGGTCCGCTGCGCCCCGCGCGGCCGGGACGTGCGCGTGCTGCGCCGCGCTAATCTTGCCGAACTGACGCCAGAGGAGGTGCTGGCGGCCCTCCCTGTCCCAGCCAAGGCGCTGGTCTGATGGCCGATCAGCCCGCCGCCAGCCTGGCCACACCGACCCTGCCCATCCCGGACGGCGTGCCACTGCCACAACGTTATTGGGCCATCCTGACGATTGCCCTGGGTTTGACGCTGGCGGTCCTGGACGGCGCCATCGCCAATGTCGCACTGCCGACCATCGCGCGCGATGTGCACGCCTCGCCATCCGCCTCGATCTGGGTGGTCAACGCCTACCAGCTCGCGGTGACGATCTCACTGCTGCCGATGTCATCACTTGGCGACATCATCGGCCACCGGCGCGTCTATCAGGCCGGGCTGATCGTGTTCACGCTGGCATCGCTGAACTGCGCGTTGTCCACGTCGCTGACCAGTCTGACCATCGCCCGCATCATCCAGGGCTTCGGCGCCGCCGGCATCATGAGCGTCAACGGTGCGCTCGTCCGCTTCATCTATCCGCGCCGCTGGCTCGGCCGGGGCGTCGGGCTGAACGCGACGATCGGTTCCATCGCCTCCGCCCTCGGCCCCACCGTCGCCGCAGGCATTCTGTCGGTTGCCACCTGGCCCTGGTTGTTCGCGGTGAACATCCCGATCGGGCTGATCGCCATCCCGATCGCATTCCGCGCGCTGCCGACGACACCCACGTCGGGTCAGCGCTTCGACGTCGCCAGCGCGGTGATGAACGCGCTGACATTCGGCCTGCTGATCACCGCAATAGCGGGCCTGGGGCATGGGGAGAGCCTGGGCAACGTCGGCGCTGAGATGTTCCTCGCCGTCGGGGTCGGCTTCGTCATGGTGGCACGGCAGATGGCCCGCAGCTCCCCTCTTCTCCCGATCGACCTGCTCCGTATTCCCCTATTCGCCTTATCCGTCGCCACGTCAGTATGTTCTTTTGTGGCGCAGGCAATGGCACTGGTCTCGCTGCCCTTCCTGCTGGAGAACACGCTCGGCTTCAACGAAGTCCATACCGGTCTATTGATGACGCCATGGCCGTTGACCGTCGCGATCATAGCGCCGTTCGCCGGCCGCGCCGCGGACCGATATCCTGTGGGCATCCTCAGCGGCTGCGGCCTGGGTGTGCTGGCGGCCGGTCTGTTCACACTCGCCTTCCTGCCGGCCCATCCATCGGCGCTGGATGTCGCCTGGCGGATGCTGATCTGCGGCCTGGGCTTCGGCGTCTTCAACACGCCGAACAACCGCGCGATCATCATGTCGGCCCCGCCAGTGCGCAGCGGTGGCGCCAGCGGCATGCAGGCGACCGCGCGATTGCTAGGGCAAACGTTGGGTGCTGCGCTGGTGGCGCTGGTGTTCGGTCTGTTTCCGGTGCGCGGCACGACAGTGTCCATGCTCGTGGCCGGATTAGCCGCTGCCGGTGCAGCGGGCGTGAGCTTTCTGCGGATGCGGACGCGCTAAGAGACGGCGGCTCACGGCGCCGCGGTCAGCCCTCCATCGATTACCGGCACCTGTCCGGGCATATAGGACGACCGTCCGACGCGCGGAACACCGCCGGTCCGGCGAGTTCGGCCGGATCGCCCCAGCGCGCCATTGGCCCACGCGAGTGATCCAGGCGTCGAATTGCGAATTCTCGTACGGCACATCGGCCGCTTCGGCGGGACAATATAATTCCAGGTGCCAGCGCGTTGACCGTGATGCCGTGCGAAGCCAGCTCGACCGCCATCGAGCGCACCAGCCCGCGCTGGCCTGCTTTTGCCTTGCTGTAGCCGGAGAATTGGCGCGGCAGAGCACGCCCGTGATCGAGGACGCCATGATGATGCGGCCGGATTTGCGGGGCACCATTGGTCGTGCCACTTCGCGCGAGACGCGAAGAGACGCGGTCAGGCCGGAGTCGAGGACGGATTGCCAGTCCTCGTCAGCGTTTCCAGCAAGGGACGGCGTGGAATGACGCCGGCGTTGTTCGCCACGATGTCGAGGCCACGGTGCTCCACAGAAATCGTTTCAAAGGCGCTGCGGATGACTGTCGCGTCGATTACGTCGAACGCGAGCGTGCCGGCGGCGTTGGGAAGTTTGGCCACGCACACCCTTAGTGTGGCTTGATCGCGGCCAGGCAGAATGACGCGCCCCACCTGCGGCGAGCCCCTTCGCGATGGCCCAGCCGAGACCGCGCGAGCTGCCGGTGACCAGAGTGAGGTGGTAGGAGAGATCGAAATTGTCATGGATGTCAGCAACGTCGCGCGGTGGTGATCCGAGCGTCAATGTTTCATCGGGATCCCGCGCACGGAGACCAGGATCAAGGGTTCATCCGGGCCGTTTCGATACTCATTTCACCGCGGAAATCAATGGAGAAACCCGCAGAAGCGCAGAGGTTTCGAACCGTCATGCACGCGTTTGGGTCACCGCACACTGCAATTCATTTGGTTGATGAGAGGGCGTTCGTTGCGACGTCGCCAACCGGAAAGCCATCTCCATTGCCCTCTGAGGTTCTCGGTTGTTCTCCGGGTTGCGCGAAAAGTACGGCGAACCGCGCGGCCGGAGCGTCGGCCGGCACGGATGGACAAACATCCTTTGATCCGGTTGAGATGCACCCTGTCAAAACCAGCGAGAGAGTGCCGCATGCCATCCAGCCAGGCTCGCACCAACGAGTACCCCATACCACCCAGGATGAAAGCCTGGGTGCTCGGCGGTCCGGAGGAACTCTCGCTGGTGGAGAAGCCTGTGCCGGAACCCGGTCCCGCCGAGGTTCTGGTGCGGGTCGATGCCATCGCGGTATGTGCGACGGACATCGAGATCCTGCAGCACGGTGTGCCGGCCATGATCGATGGCGAGCTGCCGTTCAACCGCAATTACACCCCGGGCCACGAATACATGGGAACCGTGGTGAAGCTCGGCGCCTCGGTCGACGAATTCCAGATCGGCGACCGTATCGCCGTGGAAGTACACGCCGGCTGCGGCCGCTGCCAGCGCTGCCGCGAGGGCATGTATACGTCGTGCCTGAATTATGGCTTTCGCGCGAAGGGCCATCGCGCCAACGGCTTCACCACCGATGGCGGGTTCGCCGAATACGCGGTGAACAGCGTGAACACGATGGTGCACATTCCTGACGACATGAGCGACGCGGAAGCGACGCTGATCGTTACGGCTGGCACTGCGATGTACGGGCTGGACGTGATGGGCGGCATCATTGCCGGCGAGGCGGTGGTGGTGACGGGGCCCGGCCCCATTGGGCTGACCGGTGTGGGCGTGGCGAAGGCGCTGGGCGCGCAGCCGGTGATCCTAACTGGCACGCGCGATTCACGCCTCGAAATGGGCCGCAAACTCGGTGCCGACGAAGTGATCAACGTTACCCGCGAGGAGCCGGTAGAAGCGGTGCGCCGCATCACCGGCGGCAAAGGCGTGCAATACGTACTGGAGTGCTCCGGCGCGGCGAATGCGCTGAACGAGGCGGCACGGATGGTGAATCGCGGTGGCCGCATCTGCCTCGCGGCGTTCCCGCATGAGCCAGCGCAGGTGGACCTGGCATATATCGTGCGCAACAACATCTATGTGTTCGGCATTCGTGGCGAGGGCCGCAGCGCCACCCACCGTGCGGCGGCGCTGATGGCGCAGAAGCGGTTCGACGCGAAGCTGATCCACACGCACACCTTCCCACTGAGCGAAGTGCCGATGGCGATCCGCTATGCGCGCGAGCGGATTGATGACGCGATCAAGGTGGTGGTGCAGATCAGGCAGAACTGAAGCGCGGGAACGCCACAGGATCTGCGTGTTCGCCGCACCACCCATGCGAACGGCTCGGTCCCGATAATCACAAAGCACGCAAAGTGTTCAGAGGCCGCCAAGCGGTAGAGGAGACTTCTTCGTGCCCGTTGAGCACTTTGCCAGCTTTCT
>JASHVB010000296.1 GCA_030039695.1 Acetobacteraceae bacterium | reverse complement strand
GCTGAACCGCTTACAGGGCGCGCTACTAGCCGAGGCATTCCGGCTGATCGATGACGAAGTGATCTCGCCGGCGGATCTGGATGCGCTGGTGAAGCACGGGCTCGGATTGCGCTGGAGCTTCATGGGTCCGCTGGAAACGATCGACTTGAACGCGCCGGGCGGGCTAGCGGATTATTGCGAGCGCTACGGACCACTGTATGCGCTTATGCAGCAGCAGATGAAGCCGCGGAAGTGGCAGCCTGGGTTGACCGCGCGGCTGCAGGCGGCACGGCGCGCAGAGCTGCCGGCAAATCTGCTACCCGTACGGCAGGAATGGCGTGACAGAAGGCTGATGGCGCTGCTGGCGCATAAGAAAGCGCAAGCGGATTAAACCGCGCCTTCTCGCTCGTCTCGGGGGAGGGGGTAGGGTGAGGCTCGTGCGTGCGGCAGCCTCACGCTGCTCTCTCCCGCGCGCAGCGCGCCACAGGGGTTTTGTTACACCTGGTCGTAGTCCAGCACGACGCGCGCCGTGACCGGATGCGACTGGCATGTCAGCACGTAGCCTGCATCCGTTTCCCACGGTTCCAGCGAGTAATTGACAGTCATCTCCACCCGCCCCTCCAACAACCGCGCCCGACACGTGCAGCACATGCCGCCCTTGCATGAATACGGCAGGTTGCGACCGGCACGGATCGCGGCGTCGATGATCGCTTCGCCTTCCGCCACTGGAATATCCGCGCGCACCCCTTCGCTGATCACTGTCGCGATGGCCTTGGGTGCGGCGGCCGGCTGCACCACCACCTGTCTCGGACGCCCGCCCGCCGCTGGAGTAAACCGCTCCACGTGAAGCCGCTCGCGCACCAGGCCCGCATCGGCCAATGCCTTTTCCAGCCCCTCGATCATCGGCTGCGGCCCGCACACTAATGCATGATCCACCGACGCCGCCGGCACCATCGAGCGCAGCAGCTTCCCCACCTTCTCTGCATCCAGATGCCCGTTCAGCATCGGCACATCCTGCTGTTCGCGCGACAGGACGTGAAACACGGACAAGCGCGACAGATAGCGGTCCTTCAGGTCCTCCAGCTCGCCACGGAACATGATGCTGTCTACGGAACGATTGCCATAGAACAGAAAGAAACGGCAGGCCGGCTCGCGCACCAGAACCGTTTTGAGGATAGAGAGGATCGGTGTGATGCCCGAACCGGCCGCGAAACCAACCAAGGTGCGCGATGCGCCCGGCTCGATCGGGACGCCGAAACGCCCCTCCGGCGTCATCACATCCAGCGCATCGCCAACATGCAGTGAGTCGTTTGCCCAGTTGGAGAAGGTACCGCCCTCTACCCGCTTTATCGCCACGCGCAGTTCATCGTCGTCGAGTCCGGAGCAGATCGAGTAGCTGCGGCGGACGTCCTCGCCGCCGATCGTCGCCCGCAGCGTCAGATACTGGCCGGGCGTGTATTGGTACGCTGCACGCAACGTCTCTGGCACCGCGAACGCCAGTGACACCGATTCCGCGGTCTCGCCGCGCAGCGACGCAATCCGCAGGTTATGGAAACGAGGCGGCATGCGTGTCTCTTGCGTGAAAGCCCCGATAGCCGCAAGCCTGACGCATGCGACAGGCCATGCATCACCTCCGAGTCACCACGAACGGCCAAGACTTGGTCGAGATCACCGACCCGGTGCTGCGCTGGGTGGCCGCGCAGCGCATCGATAGCGGCCTGCTGACAATCTGGTGCCGCCACACCTCTGCATCGCTGTTGGTACAGGAGAACGCTGATCCAGACGTGCGCGCGGACCTGGTGCGGTTCTTCCGCGGCATCGCGCCGGAAAATGCCGCGTACTGTCACACCGCAGAAGGGCCGGACGACATGCCAGCGCATATCAAGGCGGCGCTGACGCAGACGCAGCTTTCCATCCCGGTAGAACACGGCCGGCCAGTACTTGGTACGTGGCAGGGCATTTACCTATTCGAGCACCGCTCTGCCTCACACAAACGTGAGGTTGTCCTGCACGTGGTCGGCGAGTGATTATTCAACCCCGAGTTTTGCGCATGGCTGGATCTCTAGCATGCGCCGGCTCCAGACATTGTGGCTTGTGTGCAGCGCACCATTTCCGACGCGCGTCACCAACGAGGAACCTCCGTTCCTCCCGGTGACCGAACGAGCTGGCACTGCCACCGGCGGGGCCGGCACGAGGAGAGAGAAAAGGACCTCCGACGATGAAGACTCTCATTCTCGCGTCAGCCGCGGCGCTGACGCTTGGCTTCGGTTCTGCGTTCGCTGCCACGAATGACACAGCACAGCAGAACCAACAGCTGGCCCAGAAGCAGGTCGCGATGAGCGCGCAGGCGAGCGCAGCCCAGAGCAGCTCCTATTATCACCAGTCGTTCAGTGCACCGACCAACACCGGCGCCTATGTCGGTGGCTGGGAGCCTGTGCCGTCCTATTCCGTGTCGGGCGGCGACTAACACGCAGCGACGAGGGGCCGGCTTCGGCCGGCCTCCCTGCTACGGTCTGCGGGCGGCGCGACCCAGTCCGCCAAACAGGTCCAGGATCCGCTCGAACCACGCGTTTAGCGGGTCATCATCCGCTAAAACAGCAAACTGACTGCAACAGCGTGGCCACATCAGCGTGCCTGCTATGATGAAATCTGCATAACTGGGTGCCGAGCCGCCGAACCAGTCTTGCTGGCGCAACACGATGCGCAAGGGCTGCAAAGTCTCACGGAATGCCGTGACGTTCGTGGCGCGCCCCGCCTGGACGTCCTCCAGCGGCATACCAAACCGCGCCTCGCGGCTGTCGCGGAAATACTCGCGGTCACTCGCATCGACGACATCGAGGATGTCGCGCACGATCAGCCGTGCAATGCCGCCGAGCATGACGCTATCTGCCCATGCATTGACGAAGCGCGCATGCGCCTGCCCGCCGGCGCCGCCGAACAATGTTGGCGTTTCATAGCGCCTATCGAGGTGCTCGGCGATCGTCCAACTGTCCGACACGACCGCGTCGCCATCACGGATCACGGGCACACGCTTCTGCCCGGAGAATGCAATCGCAGCCTTGTCGGTGAAGCGCCAGGCGATCGTTTCCACCGGCAGGCCCTTGTACGCCAGCGCGAAGCGGATGCGCCAGCAGTAGGGGCTGAAACGCAGTGCGGGATCCGCGCCGGCCAGATCATGCATGATGATGCTCATGGCGGCATCCTGCCCCGCCAATAGCGGCACGGTCAAAATGCCACAAAACATCGCCGGCGCGGCGGCAACGCGCGCATTCCGGGCCATCCGGCCAACGCGCACGCTCGAACCAGACGGGCAGCCGCCTTACAGGAAAAGCAGTTCCGGAACCCGTTCAGCGTCGCGTCTGGCAGTCTATTCGTTTCATATCCGTTCGGAATGTGCAGGCTCGGTCTGTCAACTGGATCGGTCCGGTATGTTATATTACCCCACCGGCCCACACTACACGGCCAACGACCTCCACGTCCTTCACCTGTCCTGGAGGAACCTGGTCGGGTTCATAGGTCGCATTGTCGCTGATCAGCACCAGACTGCCGTCCAGTTTGCGCTGCACGCGTTTGACCAGCCGCTCGCCGAGAATCTCCATGACGTAAATGCCGAAGTTGCTGAATGCACGGTCGGTGGTGTCGACCAGCAGCAGATCGCCGCTGTAAATCGTGGGCGTCATCGACTCGCCGACTGCGATCTCTAGCGTCAGGTCGCTGGGTTCCAGGCCAAATTCCGAGCGTATCCAGTCGTGGCGGAATGCGATGTACTCGCTTCCGCGAGGTGGCGCTGGCGTGACTGCCCCTGCCGCCGCTGCCTCCGACCATTTCGGCAACACCAGAAAACGCGCGGCATCGATACCGCCATCGGGAACGACGCGGCCGCGGGCCACAGCTCCCTCCGCGGATTCGAACACCGGTTCAGGCCCCTCGCCCATTGCGAGCCAGCCAACGCTCACCTTCGCGGCATCGGCCAGAGCAATCAGCCGTTCGCGACTTGGCTCCGCCTCGCCGCGCAGCCACTTGCGAAATGCTGAGGGCGACACACCCATGGCACGCGCGAGCCGGTCGGCGCTGGGCCAGTGGCGCAGGATCGTACGCAATCGAGCAGTAAACGCTGCTCGCTCCGCGCCCTGAGCGTTCACGCTCGTATGACTCTTCCGCTCTGCATCCCGCACACGTGACATTCGTTGTGGACCTGTCCTCACTCCCGACACTTTTCAGCGTGGAACGCGCGCGATTTGCGGCGTTACCGTGGTGGCAACAATCGGTTCGAGGGTGATTCTCTAAAGGGAATTAGCAGCGGACAATGAACGAATTCGAGAGTGCACATCCGCACGGACATTCGGACTGGCATCCCGCTGACGTGCTGGCAGCACTGAAAAAGCGCGGCAAAAGTCTGGCCGGCCTCTCGGTCGCAAACGGCTATCATCCGACGGCGGCCGGCAAGGCACTGAAACGCCACTGGCCGGCGCTGGAAGCGATCATTGCCGAGGCGTTGGGGCTGTCGCCGGCGCAGATCTGGCCAAGCCGCTACGCCAGGGAGTCGCAACGACTTGGTGAGGGCGAGCCGTGAGCACGATGCGGCCGGTCGCAGCAGGATCGCCGCCCCGGTTGCGCGGAAAACCCGAGTTGCCGCGGGCATATATTCTTGCCCCCTTGTGGCAAAACCGCGAATTCGGAAACGCGACAATCAAACCAAAGTTGCGTGTCCGAGGATCCGGACACCCCCGGCAACAGGCGTGAGGCGCCACCGTCATGACGCACTTTCGTGCGGCCCGCCGTCGCTTCGCCGCTTGCGGCTTAGGCGCCCGTCGGCGCCTCTCCGTCGATCGCCTGCTGCACCGCGGTGAGCAATCTGGCGAGCGAGAAGGGCTTGAGGATGCAGGCCCGCGCCGTGGCAGGCACGCCGTCCATGCGCTGCGGATCCCCCGACATCCGCACAAGTGGGGTGCCAGTACGGTTGGTCTCGGGAATGAACTTGGCGTCAATCCCGTCCAGCAGGGTGCAATCGAGCCAGACCAGATCGACGCCGCCGTGACGCAGGCTTTCGACCGCGGCACCCGAGCTGCCGACGACATAGGTCTCGTAATCGTCTTCGAGCGCCGCCACCACGACATCCGAGACCAGCGGATCATCCTCCACCACGAGGACACGCAGCCGTCGGCTCCCGCGCTCCTGGCCCTCCATTCCGTTGCGTCCTTCAGCGTTTCCCCGGCCCGGCGCGGCGCTTGAGCATGACACAAGTGCGGAACGCGCCTTAAGTGCCGGCAAGGACACTCGCGCGGTGTTTATTGCGGCTCCGCCTTGACCCGGATGTGGGCGCGTCACAAACACGCGATCAGGCGCGCACTTCCATGTTCAGCGCCGTCTCGTACACCCGGATCACGGCGGTCGAATCGGCCCCGCCCAGGCCCATGCCCCGCGCCATGCGCATCAGGTTCATGACCTGCGGCGCAATCATACCGGGTACGCCAAGCTCGTCCGCCATTTCCAGCGCGAGCCGCAGGTCCTTGTGCGCGAGATCGAGCGCGAAGGTCGCCTCGAACCCGCCCTTGAACGCCTTGGTCGCCATGTTGGCGTAACCGCTCGACATGCCCGACGCATTGCGGATCACCTGATCGAGCTTGTGCAGATCAATGCCGGCGCACTTGCCGATCATCAGCGCCTCGGCCGCCGCAGCGGAGTTGCAGAAGGCGAGCATGTTGTTGATCAGTTTCGCGGTCGAACCCATGCCGATGCTGCCCACATGCACCACCTCGCCGCTGAATGACTTCAGCAGTGGGAGCTGTGATTCGAACGTCGCCGTGTCGCCGCCCACCATGATGACGATGCTGCCGTCCTTGGCACGCGCGGTGCCACCGGAGACCGGGGCTTCGAGCATCGCGAGCCCCTTCACCTGCATGCCTGCGGCGCAGCGGCGAGCAGTAGCCGGCGCGTTGGTGGAGAGATCGATGTAGACCGTGCCCGGCTTCGCGTTCGCGGCGATGCCGTCTGAGCCAAGCGCGACTTGTTCCACCACGCTCGGCATTGGCAGCGAGGTCAGGACCACGTCGCAGCGCGAGGCGACATCGGCGACCGAGGCCCCGGCCGAGGCGCCAAGCTCGGTGCACGCCTTCACTGCGTCGGAACTGAGATCAAAGACGATGACCTCATGGTTGGTGTTGCGAATGATGTTGCGGCACATCGGTCCGCCCATGTTGCCGACGCCAATGAACCCGACTTTCATGCTGCGATCTCCTGCGTTGCCTGCGCGCGCGGGATGATTTCATCGGGCGGCGGGGGAGGCAAGGAAGTCGGAATGAAGCGCCAACCGTCATGGGCGGCGCCCCTTCCGCCTCCCGCAAGCGGACGGCAGCGCCCTCGGCACTCACCTGCTGACATGGCGCCTACGCTGGCTTTTGGGGGCGACGACGGGTGGGGGCGACGACGAGGCAGCTCTGCGTCAGCCGACCCACGCGTCGCGCCCTAGCCGAAACAGCACATGGCGCCGCAGCGGGTCACCTTCCGGCACCAGCGGATGGTCGAAATCGTCGGCTGGATCTCGCGTCATACCGAGCTTGCCCATCACCCGCTGCGAGTTGGCATTGGTTGGTGTGGTGATCGCCACGATCTCCTCGAAGCCAAGGCTCGCGAAGCCATATCGCAACGCGGCGGCGGCGGCCTCGGGCGCGTAGCCCCGGCCCCAGAACCGTTTGACGAGACGCCATCCGACTTCGACCGCCGGGGTGAAATGTGCGGAATAGGCCACACGGAGCAGTCCGACGGACCCGACGAACTCTCCCGTCTCCCGCAACTCGGTGGCCCAGAAGCAAAAGCCGTGCGCCGCCTGATGCGCGCACTGCCGGTCGATCCACGCATCCGACATCTCGCGCCCCCTTATTGGCGTCAGGTAGGCCATGACATCGGGATCCGCCGACATCGCGGCGAATGGCGCCCGATCGGCGTCGCGCCACGGGCGCAGCCGCAGACGTGGGCTGGTCAGTGAGAATTCAATCGCCATGCTTCCGACGGCCCGGTGATCTCCCCGATACCGGATGTTACAATGACCTCTGGGCTCGGGATAATAGTTCGTCTACCACGGCATCATTGCCTTGTCTCGCCGCGGCACGACTTCCATACAAATGGTACCGCATTCGACGAGCCGAAACATGGACAACTCGATCATTCAGGCAGCCGACCACGCCGCGCGCCACTGGCGCTACGAGGGCGGCCCGCGCGACGATCCGTCAGCGTTCTGCCGCATGCTCCTGGAGACCTACAATCCGTACAAGCCAGCGGTCATCGACTGGCCGGTTCTGGACGGCGAGGCGCGCCAGCGCCTGATCAGCCTGCCGATCTGGGACATCGCCGTTCAGACCGAAGGCCGCGCCCGTCGGCGCATCCTCAGCTACGCCGAGCGCATCACCCATCCCCTGCTGCGCCGGGCCGTCGAGCACATGGCGTTCGAGGAAGGCCGACACAAGGAAGTTTTGTCGCGCCTCGTCGCCGCCTATGGCATCAAGCTGGAGTCTGAGCCGGAATACGTCGCCCCGCGCGACCCCGAATGGGGTTTCATGGTCACCGGCTATTCCGAATGCATCGACAGCTTCTT
>JASHVB010000295.1 GCA_030039695.1 Acetobacteraceae bacterium | reverse complement strand
GCTGCCCGGCGATCCTTTCGGCTGCCTGGCCGCGTATGACCTGCTGGCCGCCCGCCTGGTGCGGCGGTTCGCCGGCATCACGCCGGCCCTGCCATACCCGGTCGCCGGGTTCCCATTGGCCCGCAAGATTGTCTCCGGTCTCGGCAGCACGGACCTCGTCGCGGTGCGGGTGGTTGACGGCCAAGCGGAACCACTCGCCGACGCCGGGCTTGTCGGCGCGGCACTGGCGGATGGGTTCGTCCTGGTTGCCGAGGGCAGCGAAGGCTATCCGGCCGGTGCGAGTGTCCCCATCTATCTCTACGGCTCGGCGACGCGAGGCCGGATGGAATGAACACTGTGGACTGGATTGGCAGGTTGCGGGCAGCCGCACGCCAGGAGCAATTTCTCGAGGTCGTCACCCGCGAGGAGGCGCAACGTCGCTTCCAGAGGCACCTGCGTCTCGCGCCGCTGGCTGCCGAGGACGTACCCTTGGCGCAGGCTCGCGAGCGGGTACTGGCGCAGGACGTCGTTGCGACGGTCGACGTCCCTGGCTTCGACCGCGCCAGCGTCGACGGCTTTGCCGTTCGCGCGGAGGACACCGCCGGCGCTACGGCCCAGCAGCCACGCGTGCTGACGCTTACCCCGGATATGCTGACACCGGGCGTGACGCCCCAGCATCCGGTTCAGCCGGGGACCGCCACACTGATCGCGACCGGTGGCATGCTGCCGCGCGGGGCCGATGCGGTGGTGATGGTGGAGCACACCGAGATCCGCGAAACCGCGGAAGGCGCACCGCAGATCGAGGTGCACGCGCCCGTCGTCGCCGGCCGCTTCGTTGCCGCCGCCGGTTCCGACATCGCGCTGGGCGAGACCCTGCTGCGGCGCGGGCAGGTGCTGAGCTCGCGCGAGATCGGCATGCTGGCCGCGGTCGGCATGGCCGAGGCCCCGGTCTGGCGGCGTCCCGTGGTCGCCATCTTCTCCACCGGCGATGAGATCGTGGCGCCCGGCCGACTGATCCGGCCCGGCCAAGTCTATGACAGCAACGCCGCAGTCCTTGCTGCGGCGGTGCAAGAGCTCGGCTGCGCGCCGCTGCCGATGGGCATCGTGCCGGATGACGCCGAATGCCTGGAAGCGACGTTGCGCAACGCGCTGGCGCAGGCCGACGCGGTGCTGCTGTCCGGCGGCACGTCGAAGGGCGCCGGCGATCTTGCGGCCGGCGTCGTGGGCAAGCTGGACAATCCCGGGATTGTCGTCCACGGCGTCGCGCTGAAGCCCGGCAAGCCGCTGTGCCTGGCCGTCAGCGCGGGCAAGCCGGTGGCGATCCTGCCCGGCTTTCCCACTTCGGCGATCTTCACGTTTCACGAATTTGTCGCCCCGGCGCTGCGCGCTATGTCCGGCCACCCGGCGGCGCGCCAGGCAACCGTCGCGGCCACCCTGCCGCTGCGCATCAGCTCCGAGCGCGGACGAACCGAATACGTGCTGGCCTCGCTGCTACGCACGCCGGACGCCGGGCTGGCTGCCTATCCCACCGCCAAGGGGTCGGGCGCCGTCACCGCGTTCTCGCAGGCGGACGGCTTCTTCGCGGTGCCGGCCAACACCGAGTCGGTCGCGGCCGGGACGCCCGTCACGGTGCAATTGATCGGCGCCGGACTGGAACCCGCCGACCTCGTTGTCATTGGGAGCCACTGCGTCGGGCTGGACCGGCTGATAGGTCTGCTGGAGGCCGAGGGCCTGCGCGTGAAGTCGCTAGCGGTTGGCAGCTCGGGTGGGCTGGCGGCGGCAAAGCGCGGCGAATGCGACCTGGCGGGCATCCACCTGATGGACCCGGAAACCGGCGTCTACAACACGCCCTATTTGACCCCGGCGCTGACCCTGGTGCCGGGCTATGGTCGCATGCAGGGCGCGGTGTTCCGCACCGACAATCCGAAGTTCCGCTTCAGCCGATCGGTGGCCGATGTGGTAGCCGTGGCGGCCGCCGATCCCGACTGCCTGATGGTCAACCGCAACGCCGGGAGCGGCACGCGAATCCTGATCGACCGCTTGCTCGGCAATGCGCGGCCGGCCGGCTACATGCACCAGGCCAAGTCGCACAACGCGGTCGCGGCGGCGGTGGCGCAGCAACGCGCCGACTGGGGTCTGGCGATCGATACGGTGGCACGTGAATACGAGCTTGGCTTCCTGCCGCTGCAGGCGGAGCAATACGACTTTGTCGTGCCCGTCGCTCGCCGAGACCGTCCTCCGGTGCAGCGTTTCGTGGCGTTGCTGCAGAGTGATGCGGGACAGCAACTGCTGCGCGCGCTGGGATTCGCACCAAGCCATGCAGCCGCCACAAAACCCTGAAAGCGGGGCCACTCCTGTGCATTTATCAATCGCTGGTCAATTTGCCTGCCGCGCACCGCGTTTGTATCCTGCCAAAGGCGAGCAATGTGCATGCGCCGTGGCAAGGTCGGCACGTGACGGGGCTGATCGCAGCATACT
Organism: Acetobacteraceae bacterium; assembly: GCA_030039695.1. The sequence goes on along the minus strand of JASHVB010000295.1, from coordinate 3,056 downwards.
CAGAGCAGACGGACGGGCCGTGCATGGTTGATACTCACAGCAGTGAAGTCATCCGTTTCGAGCACCCGGGCGCAGGCCGACGGCGTGCCAGAGCGACGCCGAAGGGCCGCTTCGTCAGCATTGAGGCAAGAGAGGAGATCGCCGCGTTGCTCGGCGATCGGCCACGGCAGCGCGATTGCCTCATTGAATATCTGCATTTGATCCAGGACACCTACCATCAGATCTCTGCATCGCACCTGGCCGCGCTCGCCGAGGAAATGCGACTGGCCTTTGCCGAGGTGTACGAAACAGCGACCTTCTATGCGCATTTCGACGTGGTGAAGGAAAACGAGCCGCCGCTTGCGCCACTGGTCGTCAGGGTCTGTGACAGTGTGACCTGCGCCATGTTCGGTGCCGAGCGATTGCTGCAGGCCCTGAAGGCACTGCCGGCGGTGCAAGGCCCAGGGGCGATCGCACGTGTCGTGCGAGCGCCATGCGTCGGGTTGTGTGATCAGGCGCCGGTGGTCGAAGTCGGCCACCATTTCATCCGTCACGCCGATCGTGATGCGGTGGCCGAAGCGGTGGCGCGTAACGATTCTCACCCGCATATGCCTGCAGACACGATCGACTACGACGCCTACATCGCCGCCGGCGGCTATCAATTGCTTGGCAAAATCCGATCCGGCGAGATCGCTACAGAGACTGTGCTGTCCACGCTCGATGACAGTGGGCTGCGTGGCCTGGGCGGTGCCGGCTTCCCGACCGGCCGCAAATGGCGGTCGGTGCTTGGCGAAACGGGACCACGGCTGATGGCGGTAAACGGCGACGAAGGCGAGCCGGGGACGTTCAAGGATCGGCACTATCTGAACAGCGATCCACACCGCTTCGTGGAAGGCATGCTGATTGCCGCACATATCGTCGAAGCGCAGCAGATCTACGTCTATATCCGCGACGAGTACCCCGCGGCACGCGCGATCCTGGCGCGCGAGCTGGGAAGACTGCCGCCCGGAGGACCCGTTGTGCACCTGCGCCGTGGCGCCGGTGCTTATATCTGCGGGGAAGAATCCTCGATGCTGGAGAGCATCGAAGGCAAGCGCGGCCTGCCCCGGCACAAGCCGCCGCTTCCCTTCCAGGTCGGCCTGTTCGACCGCCCGACGCTGATCAACAATGTAGAGACGCTGTACTGGGTGCGCGACCTCCTGGAGAAGGGCGTCGCATGGTGGAAAAGTTTCGGCCGCAATGGCCGAACGGGACTGCGGAGCTTTTCTGTATCCGGGCGGGTCAAGCAGCCGGGGGTGAAGCTCGCACCGGCCGGCATCAGCCTGCGTGAGCTGATCGATGAATATTGCGGCGGCATGATGGACGGCCACACGCTGGCGGCTTATCTGCCGGGTGGTGCCTCGGGTGGAATATTGCCGGCGGCGATGGCTGATATCCCGCTCGATTTCGGCACGCTGGAGAAATACGGCTGCTTCATCGGTTCCGCTGCAATCGTGGTGTTCTCCGACCATGACGACATCAAGGAGGTCGCGCTGAACCTGATGCGGTTCTTCGAAGACGAGAGTTGCGGGCAGTGCACGCCGTGCCGTGCGGGCACGCAAAAGGCACGCATGCTGATGGAGCAAGGCAACTGGGACACGGCATTGCTCGATGAGCTGTCGCAGGTGATGCGGGATGCGTCGATCTGCGGGCTGGGTCAGGCGGCATCCAATCCGCTGACCTCGGTCATACGCTATTTCCCCGAAGCCTTCGCGCCCAAGGAGGCCGCGGAATGAGCCATACGATCACGCCGGCCGAGCATCGCGATGACGCGGTGAACGCGAACGCGATGCCGGGCGTCACGTTCGAGCTTGACGGCGTTGAGGTGCAAGCGCGCGGAGGTGAGACGCTCTGGGAGGTCGCGCACCGGGTCGGCACCACCATTCCGCATCTCTGCCACCGGCCGCAGCCCGCCTATCGCCCGGACGGCAACTGCCGTGCCTGCATGGTCGAGATCGAAGGCGAGCGCGTTCTCGCAGCGTCGTGCAAGCGCACGCCAGCAGCGGGAATGAAGGTGCGAACGCAATCGGACCGCGCGGTGAAGGCGCGGGCGATGGTGATGGAACTGCTTCTCGCCGATCAGCCGGCGCGCGCAACGTCGCACGATCCCACTTCGGCCTTCTGGAATTGGGCCGAGACGATCGGCGTGACCGAGAGCCGCTTTCCGCCGGTGCAGCGGTGGGCACACGATCCCAGCCACCCGGCGATGCGGGTGAACCTCGATGCCTGCATCCAGTGCAATCTCTGCGTCCGCGCGTGCCGGGAAGTGCAGGTGAACGACGTGATTGGCATGGCGTATCGCAACGCCAACGCGAAGATCGTGTTCGATTTCGACGATCCGATGGGCGAATCCACCTGCGTCGCCTGTGGCGAATGCGTGCAGGCCTGCCACACCGGCGCGCTGATGCCCGCGGCCTATCTGGATGCCAGCGAGACGCGTGTGGTGTGGCCGGACCGCAAGGTTGACAGCCTGTGCCCGTATTGCGGCGTCGGATGCCAGGTCACCTACGAGGTGAAGGACGAGAAGGTGGTGTATGCGACCGGCCGAGACGGGCCGGCGAACCACAATCGCCTGTGCGTCAAGGGCCGTTTCGGGTTCGATTACATCCATCATCCGCATCGGCTGACACGCCCGTTGGTGCGCCTGCCCAATAGGCCCAAGCATGCGCAGGAACAGGTCGATCCGAGCAATCCATGGACTCATTTCCGTGAGGCAAGCTGGGAGGAAGCGCTGGATCTCGCCGCGGCCGGACTGGCGCGCATCCGTGACGCACATGGCGCCAGGGCACTCGCCGGATTCGGTTCCGCCAAGGGATCGAACGAGGAAGCCTACCTGTTCCAGAAGCTGGTCCGCACCGGCTTCGGTTCGAACAATGTCGATCATTGCACGCGGCTGTGCCACGCCTCGTCCGTGGCGGCGTTGATGGAAGGATTGAATTCCGGTGCGGTGACCGCGCCGTTCGCCGCCGCGTTGGATGCGGAAGTGATCATGGTGATCGGCGCCAACCCGACGGTGAACCATCCAGTCGCCGCAACCT